>CAZMRN010000210.1:0-4374 GCA_964568575.1 uncultured Caulobacteraceae bacterium | reverse complement strand
CCTGGTGGACGGCAACGACGCGCCCGACCTCGGCTGCCCGGTGGAGGCCATCATCGACGGCGACGCCCACGTGGCCTGCATCGCGGCCGCCTCCATCATCGCCAAAACGGCGCGCGACGCGGCGATGACGGCGCTGTGCGCGCAGCATCCAGGCTATGGCTTCGCCCAGCACAAGGGCTATGGCACGCCCAAGCACCAGGCCGCTCTCGCCCGCCTCGGCCCCTGTGCGATCCACCGCCGCAGCTTCAAGCCGGTGCGCGCGCTGCTCGCGGCGCCTATCTCGAGCCCATGAAAAACGCCCTTCTGGCGCTGGCGGCCCTGGCGCCGATGCTGGGCGCCGCACTCTGGGCCGTCTGGGACGGCTTCGCGCGCGCCGACATCGCGCTCAGCCTGCATGGCTGGATCGCGCTCGCGCTCGGCGTGGTTTTGTCCCTCGCCCTGGCGGGCGGGCTGATGGCGTTGGTGTTCATCAGCCATCGGCGCGGCTTCGACGAGCGCGCCCACTGGGAAGACCCCGATGCGCCGGGATGAGATTTCCCGCCGCGCGCAAAAAGCGCTAAGCGCGCTGAACGATGCCTGAACCCGCCCTTCTCGACCGGTTCCGCGGCGCCCGCGTGGCGGTGATCGGCGACGTCATGCTCGACCTGCACGTGGTGGGGCGGGTGTCGCGGATTTCGCCCGAGGCGCCCGTGCCGGTGCTGCATGTCCAATCCGAGCGCAGCGCGCTGGGCGGGGCGGCCAATGTCGCGGCCAATATCGCAAGCCTCGGCGGCCAGGCCGAGCTGATCGGGGTGATCGGCGACGACGCCGCCGCCACCCAGCTCGTGCGCCTGATGGAGAGCGGCTATCCCGCCATCGCCGCGCGCCTCGTCTCGTCGCGCGAACGGCCGACGATCACCAAGACGCGGTATCTCGGCGGTCAGCACCAGATCGTGCGCGTCGACCGCGAGACCGCAGCCCCGCTCTCCGCCGCGATCGAAGCGGCGCTGATCGAAGAATTGGAGGAGGCGATCGAGGCGTGCGACCTCGTCGTCATCTCCGATTACGCCAAGGGCGTGATCAGCGATTCCGTGCTGGCCGCCGCGCTCGCCCTGCCCAAGGCGGCCGGCAAAATGACGCTGGTCGATCCCAAACGCCTGCGCCTCGGCGATTATCGCGGCGCGGCCATCCTCAAGCCGAACCGCAAAGAGCTGTCCGAGGCCGTCGGGCTGCCGTGCGAAACCGATTCCGACGCAGAAGCCGCCGCCGCCGCCGCGATCGCCGAAAGCGGTGCGGCGATCCTGCTCACGCGCTCCGAAAAGGGCATGTCGCTCTATCGGCCGAACGCCCCGCCGCTGCACCTGAAAACCGAAGCGCGCGAAGTGTTCGACGTCTCCGGCGCCGGCGATACGGTGATGGCGGGCCTTGCCGTGGCGCTGGCGGCGCGGCTGTCGACCGAGCAGGCGATGCGCATCGCCAACGCCGCGGCGGGCGTTGCGGTGTCGAAGCTCGGCACATCGGTGGTCACCGCAGCGGAATTGTATGACGCGCTCAAGGGCCAGGGCCGCGAAACGGCCGCGGCGTCAGGCCCGATCTGCGATCTCGAACGCGCGCGCGCGCAACGCGAACGCTGGCGGCGCGAAGGCCTGATCGTCGGCTTCGCCAATGGCTGCTTCGATCTGCTGCATGCCGGCCACGTGTCGCTGATCGCGCAGGCCGCGCAGGCCTGCGATCGGCTGATCGTGGCGCTCAACTCGGACGACTCCGTACGCCGCCTCAAGGGGTCGACGCGCCCTGTGCAGACGCTCGAAGCGCGCGCAGCCGTGATCGGCGCTTTGAAGGGCGTCGATCTAGTGCTCGGCTTCGACGACGACACCCCGCTCGCGTTGATCGAGGCGCTCGTGCCGGACGTGCTGATCAAGGGCGCCGACTACGCCGAAGCGGACGTCGTCGGCGGCGACGTCGTCAAGGCCGCCGGCGGGCGCGTGCTGCTGGCGCAGCTGACCGCCGGCCAATCCACCTCCGCACTGGTCGCCAAAGCCCAAACCGGCGGGTGAGCGCTCAATCCTCCGCGCGGGCCGCCAATGCACGATGGATTAACCATCAACGGCGAGAGCCGTCAGGACACCTTATATTCCCAATGAGCATAAGGGGTGGTATAGGCGTTCATGGATCATGATCCCGCCACGGCGCGCAACGCGGCCGCCGCGCGCTTCGCGTGCCCCTTCTCGCATGGGTTCGTGCGGGTGGGGGCGGCGGCGCCGGTGGTGCGGCTCGCCGATCCGCACGCCAACGCCGCGGCGATCCTTGCGCTGGCGCAGCGCGCGCATGACGCGGCGGCCGGGCTGTTCCTGACGCCGGAGATGAGCCTCACCGGCTATGCAGTCGATGATCTTTTGCAGCAGGACGCGCTGCTCGACGCGGTCGAGGCCGCCATCGAAACGCTGCGCGCGGCGAGCGGTGCGCTGCGGCCGCTCCTGATCGTCGGCGCGCCCTTGCGGCTGCGCGGCGCCTTGTACAATTGCGCGGTCGTCATCGGGCGCGGCGCCATTCTCGGCGTCGTCCCGAAATCCTATCTGCCGAATTATCGCGAATATTACGAGAAGCGCCAATTCGCCGCCGCGCGCGACGCCGCCGCGCGCGAAATCCGGATCAACGGCGCAGATGTCCCGTTCGGCGCGGACCTGACTTTCGCCGCGACCGACGCGCGCGACTGCGTTGTTCATGTCGAGATCTGCGAGGATTTGTGGGCGCCGACGCCGCCCTCCACGCTGGGCGCGCTCGCGGGCGCGACGATCCTGCTCAATCTCAGCGCATCGAACATCACAATCGGGAAAGCGGAAGAGCGCGCCATCCTGGTGGACGCGCAATCGCGCCGCTTGACCGCGGCTTACGTTTATTGCGCCGCAGGCCGCGGCGAATCCACCACCGATCTCGCCTGGGACGGGCAGATCGTCGTTTACGAGATGGGCGAAAAATTGCGTGAAAGCGCACGCTTCTCCCGCGAGCCGGAGCTGCTGCTCGCCGATCTGGATGTCCAGCGCATCGCCCAGGAGCGGCGTCGCTTCGCCACCTTCCATGACGCGCAGGGGCATGCCGCGGAAGCGCTGGCGCGCCAGCGCACGATCACGTTCACGCTCGACGCGCCGATGATCGAAACGCCGCTGCAGCGTGCGGTTTCGCGCTTTCCGTTCGTGCCCGACGATTCCGCGCGCCTCGATCGCGATTGTTTCGAGGCGTACAACATCCAGGTCGCAGGCCTGGCGCAGCGCCTGGAGGCGACCGGCCTGAAGCGCGCCGTGATCGGCGTGTCGGGCGGGCTCGATTCTACGCATGCGGCGATCGTGGCGGCGCGCGCCTTCGATCAGATCGGCCTGCCGCGCAGCGGAATCATCGGCGTGACCATGCCGGGCTTCGGCACCAGCGATGAAACGCGCACCAACGCCTGGGCGCTGATGCGCGCGCTTGGTTTCGATGCGCGTGAAACATCCATCGAGCCGCTGGCGCAGCTCATGTTCCGCGAGCTCGGCCATCCCGCAGGCCACGGCGCGCCGGAATACGACATCACCTATGAAAACGTGCAGGCCGGCCTGCGCACGGATTACCTTTTCCGCCTCGCCAATCAGGAACAGGGCCTCGTCGTCGGCACCGGCGATTTGTCGGAGCTGGCGCTCGGCTGGTGCACGTACGGCGTCGGCGATCAAATGGCGCATTACAACGTCAACGCCGGCGCGCCGAAAACGCTGATCCAGCATCTGATCCGCTGGGTGATCGCGGCCGATCTGTTCGACGAAGCGACGTCAGCCACGCTTGATCGCGTGCTCGATACGGTGATCTCGCCCGAGCTCGTGCCCGCCAGCATGGACGCGCCGCAGCGCACCGAGGACATCATCGGCCCCTACGCGCTGCAGGATTTCAATCTCTATCATTTCATGCGCGGCATGGCGCCCAGCAAGATCGCCTATCTCGCCTGGACGGCGTGGCGCGACGCCGAAAGCGGCGCATGGCCCGCCCATCTCGCCGACGAGGACAAGCGCAGTTTCGACTACGCCGAAGTCCGGCGCTGGCTGCGCGTGTTCCTGCAGCGCTTCTTCCAGAACCAATTCAAGCGCTCGGCGATGCCGAACGGGCCGAAGCTCACCTCCGGCGGCGCGCTGTCGCCGCGCGGCGATTGGCGCATGCCCTCCGACGCGAGCGCTGCGGCCTGGCTGGCGGAGCTTGACGCCAACGCGCCGCCGCATCTCTAGTGCCGGCCGCGTGACGCCGCCCCCCCGCCCCGCCCTCCACGATCTCATCGCGCTCGCCGTCGCGGCCGGACGCGAGATCATGGATGTGCGCAAGATGGGCTTCGAGGCGCAGGAAAAACTCGACGGCTCGCCTGTCACCATCGCCGAT
>CAZMRN010000209.1:0-4609 GCA_964568575.1 uncultured Caulobacteraceae bacterium | reverse complement strand
AAGCGCCGGATAGTCGCGCGCGGCGGCGTAGGTGGTGCGCGCGCCGACGATGAGCGTGGCGTTGATTGACGTGATCGCCGCAAACGCCACCGCGATGGCGATCAGCCACGCCGTGTTCGGACCGAACGCCGCGCGCATCAGCGTTGCGGCGGGCGCATCGTCGCCGGCGAGGCCGGCATAGCCAAGGCCGCGCAGGAACGCCCAATTGACCATGATATAAAGGGCCGTGATCGCCAGCACTGAGATGACAAGCGCCCGCGCCATGCCGCGCTGGGCGTCTTTCACCTCGGCCGACAGCGTCGCCATTTCGCTCCAGCCGCCGAACGCCAGGAGTACGAACACCAGCGACAGGCCGAATGAGGCAGGCGGCGCCGCGAGGTCGGGTCCGGCCATGTCGGTCAAAGGCGGGACGCCGCGCAGCGCCAGCCACAGGGCTGCGCAGGTCAGCATCGCCAGTCCCAGGATTTCGAGCCCGGTGACGGCGTAATCGCCGGCGGATTTCAGCGCGCCGCGCAAATTGTAGGCGGTCAGCGCCAGCACCGAGACCGCCGCATAGAGCGCCGGCCCGTCCGGCCCCAGGCTCAGGCCTGGCGTCGCATTCAGATAATCGCCAATAACGAAGCCGAGAAACGCAACCGATCCCGCATTGATCACGGTGAAGCGCGTCCAGGCGAACACGAACGCTGCGCCGGGGCCATAGGCGCGCTGCAAAAAATGGAAGTCCCCGCCGGGATGCGGAAAGGCCGTCGATAATTCGGCGTAGCACAGCGCCCCCACCAGGGAGAGCGCGCCGCCGGCGATCCAGGCGGCGTACAGCCAGTACGCGGAGCCGGCGGCGTCGGCGGCCTGGGCCGGCGCCTTGAAGATGCCTGCGCCCACCACCATCCCGATGGAGAGCATGACGACCGCCGCTGTCGGGATGCGCCGCGAGGGCGCAGCCTGGGCGGGATCGATGGAACGCATCGGCCGCTTCTATCGTTTCCCTGAAAAAGCGCCACTATCGCGGCGCGGGCCCTTGCCCGGCATTGCGAAGCGGCGCGGTCGCGCTCACATCAGGCGCATGGAATGAAAGGAAGCCGCCATGGCCGCCACCCGGATTGATCTTCCCGACAACACGCGAAAAGCCATGATCGCGCTGCTCAATGCGCGTCTGGCGGACGCCCTGGATTTGCGCAACGCGCTCAAGCAGGCGCACTGGAACGTAAAGGGACCGACCTTCATCGCCCTGCACGAATTGTTCGATCAGATCGCGACGCGCGTCGCCGTATACGTCGACGACATCGCCGAACGGGCGGTCGCTCTGGGCGGGATCGCGGCCGGCACCGTGCAGGTCGCGGCCAAGGACACCACGCTCGAGCCCTATCCCACGACGATCACCGCCGAGAAGGAACACGTGAAGGCGGTGGCCGACCGGCTGGCGGCGTTCGGCAAGCTTGCGCGCGCGGCGATCGATCAGGCCGACGAGGCCGACGACAAGGACACCGCCGACCTCTTCACTGGGATTTCACGCCAGACCGACAAGGACCTCTGGTTCGTCGAAGCCCATCTGGGGTGACGATTACGTGGCCTCGCTCTGCGTGCGGCCGCGCGCCATCACGCCAGTGCGCGCCTGCGCAACCGCATCGGGGGTGACGGCGCTGTTCGCTGCGGAAGAGAAGGCGTGCTCGTGCGCCATCGCATCGCCGAAGCTGCGCGTGAAGCCCTCGTCGATCAGGCGCTTGTACGACGCGACCTTGTCCGCTGGGGCGGTGGCGATGTCGGCGGCGAGCTTTTTGGCCGCCGGCAACAGGGCTTCGGGCTCGAACACGCGATTGACGAGGCCCCAGCTTTCCGCGGTGCGGGCGTCGAGGAAGTTGCCGCTCAGCGAAAGCTCCTTGGCGCGGTAGACGCCGATGGCGCGCGACAATTTCTGCGACAGGCCCCAGCCCGGCATGATGCCGACGCGGGCGTGCGTGTCGGCGAAGCGGGCGTTGGTAGAGGCGTAAAGAATGTCGCACGCCAGCGCAACTTCGAAGCCGCCGGTGATCGCCGCGCCGTTGATCGCGCCGATCACCGGCTTGGCGCATTGTTCTATCGCCTTCACTGGGTTTTTTTGCGGGCTCGTTGCGTTCGCAGCGCCGAGCGCGGAGGCGTCGGAGCCCAATTCCTTCAAGTCGAGACCGGCGGTGAACGCCTTGCCCGCGCCGGTCAGCACCACGGCGCGCACGCTATCGTCCTCGTTCAGCGCAGCGAACGCGTCGGCCAAAGCGGCGCGCAGCGCGTTCGACAGCGCATTCATCGCCTCCGGGCGATTGAGCGTGACCACCGCGACCGCGTCTTGTTTTTCAATCAGCAGAACCATGTCGCTCTCCAGGGATGACGTATCAAGCCGCATCGCGCTCACTCTCCACGGAGAGGGGGAGAGGTCGAGGTGAGGGGCGGCGCGACGGTTGAAAAGTGACTGCTCCACCCTCACCCCTCCACATGGAGGGAGAGGGAGCGTGCGCGCTATCCTTCTGCGAACGCGTCGGGAAACGCGGCGCGCAATTCCTTTTTCATGATCTTGCCGTTGGCGTTGCGCGGCAGCGTTTCATGCCAGAACGCCACTCTCACCGGCACTTTGAAGGCCGCCAGCTTCTGCGCCACGAATTGGCGCAGCTCCTGTTCGGTCGCAGACGTTTCCGGCTTGAGGAAAACAACCGCGGCAGGCTCTTCGCCCAGCACCTTGTGCGGCAACCCGATGACGGCGGCGTCCATCACCGCGGGATGGTCGTAAAGGGCGTTCTCGACTTCCACGCAATAGATGTTCTCGCCGCCGCGGATCAGCATGTCCTTGGCGCGATCGACGATATAGACGAAGCCTTCCTCGTCGCCCCGCGCGAGATCGCCCGTCTTCACCCAGCCGTCGACGAACGTCTCGGCCGTCGCCTGCGGCTTTTGCCAATAGCCGCGCACCACGATCGGCCCCTTGTACCACAATTCGCCGACCTCGCCGGTCGGGACCTCGGCTCCTTCTGGCGACATGATCTTCACCTCGCCCGTCATCGAGGGCACGCCGCAGCTTGCGGGCTTACGCTCATAATCCTCGGCGAAATTCGACAC
Organism: uncultured Caulobacteraceae bacterium; assembly: GCA_964568575.1. Classification (GTDB taxonomy): domain Bacteria; phylum Pseudomonadota; class Alphaproteobacteria; order Caulobacterales; family Aquidulcibacteraceae; genus RI-43. Next base: position 1,528 of record CAZMRN010000209.1, on the reverse strand, counting down.
CGCGGTCGCGGAGGTTTCCGTCATGCCCCACCCTTGTCCGGGCTGCACCTTCGGAAACCGCTCGCGAATGCGCCGCACCAGCTCCGGGGCCGAGGGCGCGCCGCCATAGGAGATCGTCTCCAGCGACGAAAGGTCGTAATCGTTGAATTTCGGGTGCTCAAGAATTTGCCACGCAATTGTGGGCACGCCGCCCGCATTCGTCACGCGCTCGCGTTCGATGAGCGGCAGCGCCTGATCGACGTCCCAGCGCCGCTGCATCACGATCTTGCCGCCGCCCATCAGCGTCGGGATCATGATCGCAAAGCACCCCGTGGCGTGAAAGAACGGCACCGAGATCAAGAACGCCTTTTGCGGCGCGTTCGGATCGGGCTGCGGCGGCATTTCGCCCCGGCGCAGAAAGGCGCGCGCCTGCGCGCTCGCGGCGTTGAACATGTTGGAGATGATGTTGCGGTGGGAGATCACCGCGCCCTTTGGTTTTCCGGTCGTGCCCGAGGTGTAGAAGATGGTGACGTCGTCGTCGGGATCGAGCGCGACCTGCGGGAGCGCTGCTTCCGGCAGCGCGCTCCAGGAATTCGGCGCGCCGATCACGCTTTCGAGGCGCTGCGCGCGCGGATCATGCATGTCGTCATTGGCGCGCGATGCGTAAACGTGCGTGAGCGCCGGGCAGGCGTCGATGTGCTCGCGCATGCGCTCCCAACGCTCGATGTCGACGATGGCGACCTTGGCGCCGGAATCCTGCAGCCCGTATTCGAGTTCGGGGCCGGTCCACCAGGCGTTGAGCGGCGTGACGATCGCGCCGCAGAACATCGCCGCCCAGAACGCGACCGGCCATTCCGGCACGTTGCGCATGATGATGGCGACGCGGTCGCCTTTTTTGACGCCGTCGGCCTGGAGGCGCGCCGCGAGCGCTGCGACCGCCTTGTTCATCGCGGCGAACGTCACGCGCTCGTCCTCGTAGACGAGGTGGTCGCGCGCGGCGTGCGGCGCGCTCAAGGCGTAGACCTCGCGCAGCGTCGGCGGCGCGTTCTTCCAGACCTTCATGCGCACGCCGCGCACGTCGCGCTCCTCGATCTCGAACGGTCCCCCTGGCTGGTTGAGCAGCGCATGCGCCTGCGCGATCGGCATGGCTGGAAAGCCGTTCGTGCCTGGAATGCGTTGCGGCGCGGCGTGTGTCACTGTGGCGTCTCCCTGGCGCATGTTGGCCATGCGGCGTGTCTCGTCCGTGTGTGGAGCACGGGCGCGGGAGCGATTCAACCGCTCGCGGCCGTCACACGAACAGGCGGGCCGCGGCGTCCAGGATGGCGTCGGCGTCGAGCTTGTAGGCGCGGTAGAGGTCGGGCAGGTCGCCGGTCTCGCCGCCCGCCGCCACGCCCAGCGCGCGCACCCGCACGCCGCGTACGCCGCCCAGCCACGACAAGGCCGCCGGCGCGCCGTCGATCACAGTGACGATGCCGGCGTCGGGGGCCAGCGGCGCCAGCAATCCGTCCACAAAGCCGTCGCCCGCCGTGAAGCTGCGATGCAGCAGGTC
>CAZMRN010000208.1:2504-4610 GCA_964568575.1 uncultured Caulobacteraceae bacterium | reverse complement strand
TGATCGAGGACGGCGACGGCTGGACTTTGGTGGACACCGGCGTCGCCACCGAAATCGCGCGCGGCCATTGGCGCACGATCTTCACCAGCCCCGCGCTCAAGGGCAAACCGATCAGCCGTGTCGTCGTCACGCACATGCACCCCGACCATATCGGGCTCGCCGGCTGGATCACGCGCAAGTTCCAGTGCCGCTTGTGGATCTCGCGGCTGGAATACGTGATGTGCCGCATGCTGGTCGCCGACACCGGCCGCGAGGCGCCGGCGGAGGGGGTCGAGTTTTATCGCGCAGCCGGCTGGGACGAGGACGCCCTCGATTCCTATCGCGTGCGTTTCGGCGGTTTCGGTAAGGCGGTGTCGCGTCTGCCCGACGCCTATCGCCGGCTGAGCGACGGCGAGGTCATCGACGTCGGCGGCGCGTCCTGGCGCGTTGTGACCGGCAACGGCCATTCGCCCGAGCATGTGTGCCTGTTCAACGAGGCGATGAACGTTTTCATTTCCGGCGATCAATTGCTGCCGCGAATCTCCTCCAACGTGTCGGTGTTCCCCACAGAGCCCGACGGCGATCCGTTGCAGGATTGGCTGGATTCCTGCGCCAAGCTGAAGGCCGCCGTGCCGGAGGATGTTCTGGTGCTGCCGTCGCACAACGAGCCCTTCACCGGCGCGCATGCGCGGCTGCAGGATTTGATCGACGGACATGAGCGCGCCTTGTCGCGGCTGCATGGGCGCCTGCGCACGCAGCCGCGGCGTGCGATCGATCTGTTCGGCGCCTTGTTCGCGCGTCCGATCGGGCCCGATTTGCTCAATATGGCGACGGGCGAGACTTTGGCGCATCTGAATTGCCTGATCGCACGCGGGATGGCGCGCCGCGAAACCGGCGCCGATGGGGTCGATCTGTATGTCGCAGCCTGAGGAATCGCCGTCGCGCAATCCCGAGCGGCGCTCGGATGCTGCGATTTTGTGTCTGCTGATCGGCGTCGCGATGATCGGGCTCGCCTGGCTCCTCGGCGTGGGCGGCGTGATGGCTTTGGCCCTGTCCGGCGGCGTCGACGGCGCGGCGGCGGGCGGGCTCGCAAGCTTGATCATTCTGCCGTTGACGGCGGTCGCCGGCCTCATTCTAAGCGTGATTGGCGGGGTGTGGCTGTTCGTGCAGGTGGTCGCGGATTCTCGCGAGCACGCCGATCGCGAGCGCTACAGCCGCGACGTCGAGCGCTAAGCCCCGCCGCGCATGCGCAACCCTGTCGCAGTTTACGTTAGGATCGCTTGACCATGCTCATCTCCACCACGTTCGACATCGCCGGCCGCACGGTCTCGCAGCATCTGGGCTTGGCGCGCGGCAATGTCGTGCGCTCGCGCTTCTTCGGACGCGACATCGTCGCGGGTCTGCGCATGATCGTCGGCGGCGAGATCCACGAATACACCAAGCTCCTGGCCGAAAGCCGCGAGCAGGCGCTCGATCGCATGCTGGAGAACGCGCGCGCGATGGGCGCCGACGCGGTGCTCGGCGTGCGCTTCGAAACCACCGACGCCGGCCAGGGCCAGGCGACGGAAGTGCTCGCCTATGGCACTGCGGTGAAGCTCGCCTGAACGCCGCGGCTGGGCAGCGCGTGCGCCAGCCGCCAGGCGATCATCGCCATCGCGCCCGCTGACAGGTCCGGCGAGGCGACATAGGCGAGCAGGAAGACGCCGTGATGCGCCGCGCTGTGCGCCGCCGACGCCGCGTCGAACGCGCCGAGGCGCCAATCCGTCGCTTGCCGGATCGCCCAATCGATCATCGCCAGCATCGCGGCGGCCCCGAGGAGCATCGGCGTAATCGCCGGCGCGTGCGGCAGATCGAGCGGCAGGCCGATGAAGAGATGCGGCGCCGTGTGCGCGATCAGCGCGGCGGCGAAAGCGGGCGTCAGCCACAGATGCGCGGCGCGCAGGCCGCGATCGACGCGCTCGCCGTTCAAGCGCTGCAGCCGCCGCGCCTCGCCGGCGCTCCAGCGCGCGTCTTCAAACAGGCGCCACAGCATGATCACGCCGAGCGCGCCGTCCCAGCCCCAGGTCAGGCCGACGACGATCGCGGCCGCGCCGGGCGGCGCGAGCGCGCGCAACGCAGCGGCGATGC
>CAZMRN010000208.1:0-2471 GCA_964568575.1 uncultured Caulobacteraceae bacterium | reverse complement strand
GGTGATCAGCGCCGCAAGCGCGGCGAGCAAGGCGATCGACGCCGCAGGCGAAGCCAGACACGCCAACCCCGCAACGCCAGCGATGACGCACGCAAACAACGTGCGTCGCCGGGCCCAGGATTTGCTGAAATCGTCAAGCGTGCGCAGCAGCATGCGGCACACATGCGCACGCCAGCGTGAATCGCGCGTAAACGACGGCGATCGACCGCGTCAGCGGCGGCGATTGCGGCGCTCTTGCTCCTGCTGCTGCTGCGCTTGGGCGGCTTCCTGCTGCGCTTGCGCGGCTTGTTGCTGCGCGAGCGCGGCGGCCGTTTGCGCGGCCTCGGCGTCGATCTGCGCCTGCAGCGCGGCGTCCTGCGGCGTGGCAATCGAGGCGATGAAGCGATCGAACGCGGCGGATGCGTCGCTGCCGTTATAGGTCAGGCAGAAGGTGCGCACTTCGAGGCCGGGCCGGCCTTGGAGCGCGGAATGGATGGTGCGCGATCCGCTCGCGATCACCGCGCGCTGCACAGGCCACGTGCGCGTCGCATCGACGCTGACCGATTGCACCGCGACTCCATCTTCAAACAAGCGCATGCGGCCCACCAGTTGCGCCCAGGTTTCGGCGGTGAAGGCTTGCTCATAAGCGCGCTTGACCGCAGCGGCGGGGCGTCCGGCTGTGGCGTCGTTGTTGGCGGCGTAGACATGGCATTCCACGTTCGCATTGCCGGCCACGACATGCAGGCTTTGCGGCGAGCTGTCGCTCATGGTGTCGACCGGCCAGCCGCGCTCCGGCGTGAACGACACCCGCCCGGCCGGGTCGGTCCAGGTCGAGGCGTTTTGGGCCAGAGCTGTTCCCGAAAGGGCGGCGCCGCACGTAATCGCCGCCAGGGCGGCCGCCAAAGCCAATGCGCGCATTCGTCTTCCTCCCGCGGGCCGGCGCATTCTGAGAGCGCCCGGCGCTGTCAAAGCATGACCCAGATTTTAGGTCCTTTCGCCGAGCCGGGTCAAAGCCGGATGACAGGACCGGCGTCGGCGGCGAGGCGGGGTCGCGCCGCGGCGGCAGGGTCTGCTATGCACATGGCCAATACGGGAGAACGCCATGAGCCTGCAGGGAAAAACGCTGTTCATCACCGGCGCGAGCCGCGGCATCGGGCTCGCCATCGCGTTGCGGGCCGCTCGCGACGGGGCCAATATCGCCATCGCCGCCAAGACGGCCGAGCCGCACCCCAAGCTGCCGGGCACGATCTATTCCGCTGCGGCCGAGATCGAGGCGGCCGGGGGCGCGGCGCTGCCGCTGATCGTGGACGTGCGCGAGGAGGCGAGCGTCCAGGCGGCGGTGGACGCTACCGTTGAGCGCTTCGGCGGCGTCGACATCTGCGTCAACAACGCCTCCGCCATCCAGCTCACCGGCACGCTGCAGACCGACATGAAGCGCTATGATCTGATGCATCAGATCAATTTGCGGGGAACCTTTCTCACCTCCCGCACCTGCATTCCGCACCTCAAGCGCGCGGCGAACCCGCACGTGCTCAACCTGTCTCCGCCGCTCGACATGAGCCCCAAATGGTTCGCAGGTCACGTCGCCTACACCATGGCGAAGTTCGGCATGAGCATGTGCGCGCTGGGCATGGCGGAGGAATTCCGCGGCGACGGCATCGCGTTCAATTGCCTGTGGCCGCGCACGGCCGTGGCGACCTCGGCCATCAAGTTCGCGCTCGCGGGCGACGAAGGTATGAAGCATTGCCGCACGGTCGAGATCATGGCTGACGCCGCCTATGAAATCTTCAATCGCCCAGCGCGCGAGTGCACCGGCAATTTCTTCATCGACGATGTCGTGCTGTACGAGGCGGGCGTGCGCGACTTCGACCAATATCGCGTCGATCCCACGCGCGACCTGATCCCGGACTTTTTCGTGCCGGACGACACGCCGCTGCCGCCCGGCGTGCGCCTGCAAGCCGCCGCCTGAAGTCTACTCGCGCTGTGCGCGAACGCTGGCGACATGGCTGGCCTGTTGATGCAAACTCCTCGCAACAAGGGGTCGCAGCGCTGTATGGCGAACGCAACGAAAGCGGCGGTGATTTATTGCCTGCTGATCTTCGCGGTCGGCTTCGCGTTCGGCGTTCTGCGCTATGCGTTCATGTCCGATCTGCTCGGACAGCGCGTCGCGGTGCTGGTCGAAGTGCCGATCATGGTGCTGATCTCCTGGGTCGTCTGCGGTTGGGCCTTGGTGCGTTTCGTAGTTCCGACCGATTGGGCTGCGCGTGCGTGGATGGGCGCGCTTGCGTTTGCGCTGATGCTCGCGGCGGAGGCCGGCTTGTCCATGACCCTGATCGGCCGGACCTTTGCGCAACATGTGGCGCACATGCTGACCGACGCCGGCCGGATCGGCCTGGTGGGCCAGGTCCTGTTTGGGCTGATGCCGCTCTTGCGCCGGTGACGGCGATTGCGCGCGCGGCGCGAAGGGACGACAAGGCGGCATGCTCTTGTTC
>CAZMRN010000207.1:1336-4618 GCA_964568575.1 uncultured Caulobacteraceae bacterium | reverse complement strand
GGTGACGATGCCGAGCAGATCGCCCAGGCTCATCGCGCCCGACGCGATGCGCAGGCCCGCGATCAGCAACACGCCGGCGAGCGCTGCGCCGCCGAGGATCTCCAACAGCGGATCGGTGCGCGCGCGGTTGCGCACCAGCCGCATCGCCAGACCGCGGCGCGCTTCGAATGCGGCGTCCGCGCGCGCGATTTCATGCGCTTCGAGGCGATAGGCGCGCACGAAGCGGGCGTGCGAGAGACTTTCCGACAACAGCGCCGTCAGCGCGCCCATCTGGGTTTGCGCCGCTTCGGTTTGCGCGCGCGCGCGCTTGGCGACGCGCTGCAGCGGCGGGCCCGCCAGGGCGAACACGAGAATGACGAACCCCGCCAACGCCCAATCGAACCAGATCATCGAGGCGAGCGCGGCGATCACGGTCAGCGCGTCGCGCAGCACCGCCTGGGCGGCGCGGATCAGCCCTTCGCTGATCACGTTGATGTCGTTGGTGAAGCGCGACACGAGGCGGCCGGTTTCCTCGCGCGTCGCGCGGGCGAAGTCGGCGCGCGTGAGTTTGGCGAACATGGCGCGCTGCAGGTCGCGCAGCACCTTCAGCCCCAAGCCCTGAGACACGATCGCCTGCGCCCAGATCGCGAAGGCGCGCACGGCCGTCACCGCGAGCACGGCGGCGGAGGCGAACAGCGCGGCTCCGGCGTCGCCTGCGCTCAAGCCGTCGATGGCGGCCTTCATGATGAAGCCGTAGGCGGCCCCGGCGGCCGCGACCAGCGCGAGCGCGGGAGCCAGGAGCGCAAGATCGCGCCGGTGCGCGGAGACATGGTCGCGCCACAGCCGCCTGATGATCTGGCCGCTCGTCATGCGTCAGGGCTGGCGCGCGCCGTCCGCGTCGGGATCGAGCAGGCGGTGCGCATGGATGATGAAATAACGCATGCGCGCATTGTCGACCGTGCGCTGCGCCGCCGCCTTCCAGGCGTCGTAGGCGGATTTGTAGTCGGGAAAGGCGCCGACGAAATCCACTGCGGCGAGATCGGCGAATTCCGGGCGGTCGAGCGTTTTCAACTCCCCGCCGATCACCAGGTGCAGCAATTGCGCGTCGGCCATCGGATCATGTCTCCAGCGTGGGCGGCGTGGTCTGCAGCGTCGCCCATTGCGAAGGATGCGGCAGGATTCGCGTCCGCGCGATCATTTCCGCGTGCAGGGCAGGCCCGGCGGCGACGATTCCAGGCGCGCGCGGATCGGGCGCGTTGAATGGCGCGGGGTCGCCCCAGGGGTCGGTGACCAGCCCGCCCGCGGCCGCGACGATCGCGCAGCCGGCCGCGATGTCCCATTCGTTCTTGAAGCCGGCGAACACCGCGCCGTCGAAGCGACCAGCCGCGATCAGCGCCATGCGATAGGCGATCGAATGGCGAAACGAGACCGTCAGCGGCGGCCACGGCACGCGCCAGCGCGGATCGGTGTAGAATCTGCGCCGGCCGACGACATGGGCGCCTTCCAGCTGGTCGCGCCCGCTGACGCGGATGGGCGCGCCGTTCAGAGTCGCGGGAATGGTTTCGCCGCCGGCGAACATTTCCTCGGTCAGCGGATTATACACTGCGCCGGCGACAGCGCGGCCGTTCTCCACCAGGCCGATCGAGACGCAAAACTCCGCCACGCCGTCGATGAAGGCCTGCGTGCCGTCGATCGGATCGACGACGAACACGCGCGCGCAATCGAGCCGGTCCGGCGTATCGAGCGTCTCTTCCGACAGCCAGCCATAATCCGGCCGCGCGCCGCGCAGGCGCTCCTCCAAAAGGCGATCGAGTTCGAGATCGACTTCCGTCACCGGCCCGGCGGCGCCCTTCGACCACGTCTTTACGGTTTCGCCGAACCGCGCGCGCGCGATCGCGCCCGCCGCGCGGGCCGCATCGACGATCAGCGCGAGATCAGACGCCGCCGATGGCAAGATCGTCGACCATGAGGCTCGGCGTCTCCACGGCGCCGCGGCGCGCGAAATCCGCGCCCGCGATCAGCCGCGCATAGATGTCCAACAAATTGCCCGCCACGGTGAGTTCGCTCACCGGAAACGCGCGCGCGCCGCGCTCAAACCAGAACCCCGCCACGCCGACGGACCAATCGCCGGTGTTCATGTTGAGCGACGGCGAAAACATGTCGGTGACGAGCAGGCCGTCGCCGGCGTCGGCCATCAGGCCGTCGAGGTCGCGCGCGCCGGGCGCGACGCGCAGATTGGACGCGCCGATCCCCGGCGGGCCGCCATGGCCGAGCGTGGCGTGGCCGGTAGGCTCAAGGCCGAGCTGGCGCGCCGCGGCCGCATTCAACAGCCAGGTCGTGATGGTTCCGTTTTCGATCAAGTTTCGTCGGTGCGGGCGGGCGCCTTCGCCGTCGAACGTGCGCGAGGCGAGGCCTTTGGCGAGAAATGGGTCTTCCTCGATCGTAAACGCTTCGGGCAGCACGCGCTGGCCAAGCTTGTCCTTCACGAAAGACGTGCCGCGCGCCACCGCCGCGCCCGACATTGCGCCCAGAAGCGGTCCCAGGATCCGCCCGGCGAGGCGCTGTTCGAAAATCACCGGCGCCTTGCGGCTTTCGATCTTGCGCGCGCCGAGCCGCGTCACGGTGCGCTCGCCGGCGATGCGCCCGATGCTCTCCGCGTCGGGCAGGTCGCTCAGCCAGCGTTCGGTCTTGTATTCGTAGTCGCGTTCCTTGCCGGCGGCGTTCTCCGCCAGCGCGGTGACGCCGAGCGAAAAGGCGCCGCCGCGCGTATGGCCGAGGAAGCCGTCCGACGTGGCGTACAGCGCTTCGCTCGATTCCCAGGAGGCGCCGCCGCCGCCGGAATTGGTGACGCCTGGAACCGCCAACGCCGCCGCTTCGCAGGCGCGCGCCATGTCCTCCAACGCGGCGGCTGCGATCGGCGTGGCGTCGAACAGCTGCAGATCGGGGAAATCCGTCGACCGCCAGCGCGCGTCGACCAGGCCGCAATACGGGTCTTCCGGCGCCAGCCGCGCCATTGCCACGACGCGCTCGGCCAGCGCATTGAGGCCGCGTTCGGAAAAATCGGACGTCGAGGCCGCCGCCTGGCGCTTGCCGATCAGCGCGCGCAGCGCGATCGACCGCGCCTCTTCGCGCTCGACGCCTTCCAGCGCGCCCAGCCGCACGTCCACCGACAGGCTCTCGCGCGCCGAGAGGCTGGCGTCTGCGGCCTCGGCGCCGGCGGCGCGCGCATAGTCCAGGAGGGCGGCGAGCGCGCTTTTCGGATCGGCGTCGAAGGGCATGTCCGGTACATGGCCCGCGCCGGCG
>CAZMRN010000207.1:0-1271 GCA_964568575.1 uncultured Caulobacteraceae bacterium | reverse complement strand
CGATGCGCGCCGAAGCCATGACCGCCTTCACCCAGCCGCTCGAGCCGATCGAGCGCGACACCCCGAAGCCGGGCGCCGGCGAGGCGCTGGTCCGCGTGACGCGCGCCGGCTTGTGCCATTCGGATCTGCACATTCATGACGGCTATTTCGATCTCGGCGGCGGCGCGAAGGCGCCGGTGAACATTCCGCTGCCCGCCGTGCTCGGCCACGAGATCGAGGGCGAGGTGGTCAGCCTGGGCGCGGGTGTTGACGGACCGGCCCCGGGGACGCGGGTGGCGGTCTATCCGTGGATCGGCTGCGGCCAGTGCGTGGCCTGCGCGCGCGGCGAGCAGCAATTGTGCGCCGCCAACCGCAATCTCGGCATCGCGCGCTGGGGCGGCATGGCCGATCATGTGCTCGTGCCCGACGCCGACGCCCTGATCCCGCTAGGCGATCTTCCCCATGGCGCCGGCGCGCTGGCGATGTGTTCCGGGCTCACCGCCTTTCACGCGCTGAAGAAGCTCGAGGGCGCCGGCCCGCAGGAGCCGATCGTTCTGATCGGGCTGGGCGGGGTCGGCCTCATGGGCCTCGCCATCGCCAAGGCGCTCTATCCGAACCCGGTCGTTGCGGTGGACATCGACCCCGCCAAGCGCGCCGCGGCGCTCGAGCGCGGCGCGGCCGAAGCGATCGACCCGAACGCCGCCGACGCGGCGGCCGCCTTCGTTCAAAAGACAGGCGGGGCGGCGGGGGCCATCGATTTCGTCGGATCGCCGCAGACCGTGGGCTTCGGCATGGCCGCGGTGCGTCGGGCCGGGAAAGTCATCGTCGTCGGCCTCTTCGGCGGCGCGATGCCGGTATCCACCGCGATGCTGCCGATCCGCGAACTGACGCTGGCGGGGTCCTATGTGGGCTCGCTGGCGGAGGCGCGCGACCTGATCGGGCTGATGCGCGCCGGCAAGGTCGCGGCGCCCTTGATGGAGGAGCGCCCGCTCGAGTCCGCCAACCAGGCCTTCGCGGACCTGCGTGCGGGCCGCGTGGTCGGGCGCATCGTGTTCACGCCCTGAGCGGAGTCTTCGAGCGCGGACGTCCTCGTCCGCGCAATGTCACCGGCAGCGGCGGGGACGGGGTCCTCCCCGCTCCGCTACAGCGCCTGGGCGAGCCCGGCATAGATCAGCCCGCCGCCGAGCAGCGCGAAGGCGATCCAGGTCAAAAGCGTTCCAAGGATGCGGCCGGCATTGACCTCGCCCGCCGACAGCCCCCGGTCCTTGAGGACGATGGTGATGGTCTGGTTG
>CAZMRN010000206.1:0-4623 GCA_964568575.1 uncultured Caulobacteraceae bacterium | reverse complement strand
AATCCGCAATCGCGGCGCGCGCGTTGCCCGACGCCACCGCCGCGATGCCGAGCGCCAACAGCCCGAATGCGGGAAACGCATAGAGCGCGCCCTGCTCGACCGGCTTGTCGACGATCAGCGACACCGAATGCGCGACCGGCGCGCGCACGCCTTCGACGCGCATGTCCCCGCTGCCGGTGCCCTTCAGGCCGGCCACGCGCCAGGTGTCGATAAGTTCGACCTCCTCGCGCGGGAACAGGATCATGCGATGATTGGGGGCCCCGCTCGGCAGCGTCAGCATCGCGCCGTTCTCGATGATGACGCAGCCGCCGCCGAGCCAGGCGCAATTCTGCGACCCGCTCGCCCATTTCCAGCGCCCGGTGACGACATACGCGCCGCCCTCGCGCACCGCCTTGCCCATCGGCGCGAACACGCCGCCGGTGATCAGGCGCGGATCGGCGTAGATCTCGCGCGCGACCGCCGGCTCGAGATAGGCGCTGACGAGGCCCGTCGTGGCCGCGATCATCGCGCACCAGCCGGCCGAGGCGTCCGCCGCCGCGACCGTCTCCAGCGTTTCGATGACCGCGCGCGGATGCAGCTCCGATCCGCCGAGGCTTTTCGGCACGATGAGCCGGAACAGGCCCGCGCGGGCCATCTCGTCGGCCAGATCGGCGGGCAGGCGGCGCGCCTCCTCGATCTCGTCGGCGCGCGCCGCGATCGTCGGCGCAAGACGCTGCGCCTCGCGCAGAGGATCGAGCGCGATCACGACGGCAGCTTCCACAGGCTGGCGAGATTGTTCTTCTGCATATCCGAAGACCCTCCCACGATCGGCATGCCCAAGAGGTCGCGCACGCAGCGTTCGATGTCGTAGGCGTCCGACAAGGCATAGGCGCCCATCACCTGCTGGCAGGCAAGGGCGATCTCGACGCCGGCGTCGGCGATGAAGAGCTTCGCCATCGAGGTTTCGATCGCGCACGGCCGGCCCTCATTGGCCAGCCAAGCCGCGTGATAGAGCATGTGGCGGCAGGCTTCGAGCTTGGTGCGCGCGGTCACCAGTTTGTGGCGCACCGCCTGGTGCGCGGCGATCGGCTTGCCGAATTGCACGCGCTCCTGCGCGTAAGCCCAGGCGTCCTCGACGGCGTGCTGGGCGATGCCGAAGGTTGCGGCGGCGACCTCCAGCTTCTCCACATCGAGGGCGCGGCCGGCGAGCATGCGCCAGCCCTGATTCCACATCTCCGGCCCGCCGACGATATGATCCTCCGGCACCCGCACATCGTCGAAATAGACGTCCGACGACAGCGTGTAGCGCAGATTGACGTGCTCGATCGGCGTCATGCTGACGCCCGGCGCGTCGCGCGGAATAAGTACGAAGGAAAGGTTTTTGTAGCGCGGCGCATCGGCGTCGCTGTTGACGAGGCAATAGATGTAATCGGCGAAATCCGCGCCTGTGCACCAGCGCTTGGCGCCGTTGATGATCACTTGGCCGTTCTCGCGGCGCGCGCGCGTCTTGACGCTGGCGAGATCGCCGCCGACGTCCGGCTCCGACAGGCCATACGCGAAGATCAGATCGCCCTTCGCCAGCGCCGGCAGAAATTGTCGTTTCTGCGCTTCGGAACCATTTTCCGAAAGGTTCATCCCGCCATAGAAGGCGCATTGGATGTAGGGCCCGATCAGCGCGCTGCCGGCGCGCGACAATTCCTCGATCACCGCGACCGCAGCGACGATATCCTGGCCCGCGCCGCCATACGCTTCCGGCACCGTCAAACCCATGAGGCCCATATCGGCGAGCTCGCGATAGAGATCGCACGGGAAAGTGTGCTCACGATCCCATGCGCGGCGCTTCTCGCGCGGCGCCTTCTCCTGCACGAAGCGGCGAAGCTGCCGGCGCAATTCGGTGATGTGGCCGGGCTCGTCGGTGAAGTGCGTCATGGGGTGATCAGGTCCAGTTGCGGAAAGTGCGCGCGAAGCCGTTTCGGATCGCGCGTCAACAGCGGCACGCCCAACACCGAGGCATGCGCGCCGATCAGAAAGTCCGGCAGGATCGAGAGGCGCGGACCGCCCCGCGCACGATATCCGCCGAAGGCCTTGCCAGCCGCGAACAGCGCTTCGCGCGGCGGCGTCGTCAACACCAGACCCAGATCTCCAGCGGCGCGCTCCACCGCTTCGATCGTATCGAACCGCACGCTCAATTCCGCGTAGGCGACCGGATCGATCAATAAGGGGCCGCGCGCGGCGGCGGCGTCAAGCTGCTGCAAAGACCAGGACGACCACACCGGATCGGCGGTGAACATATCCAGCGCGACGCTTGAATCGACCATCGTCGTCAAGGCTCGCCCCAATCATCCCCGCGCGTCATCTTCATGATCTCGTCTGTCGTCATGCCGGGGCCGGCGATGCCGACCAGGTGCGCGAACCGGCTCTTCGGTTTCTTGCCGTCGGCGCGGCGCAGCACCACGTCGCCCTTCTCGTCGATGTCGAACGCGACGCGGGAGCCGGGCTTGAGCCGCAGCCGCTCGCGGATCGGCTTGGGGATGGTGACCTGGCCCTTCTGGGTGACGGAGCTCATGGTAATACCTCGATATCGTCAAGTAATACCACCAGCGCCGCGCGCGGTCAAAATCACGCCCCTGTCAGGTTGGCCGGGCGCTTCTCGAGAAACGCCGCCACCGCTTCGGCGCGATCCTTCATGCTGTTGGACAGGATTTCATAAGCCACCGCCGCGTCGCTCAATTCCGCGGCCAGCTTGCGCAGCGGGATGTTGGCGACGGTCTTGCTCCAGCGCACCGCCCATTTCGGATTGGCCAGGATCGCGCCGGCGATCTCGGCGACTTTTGCATCGAGATCGGCCGCCGGAACCGCGTAATTGATGAGTCCTATTTCAGCCGCGCGCGGCGCCTTCAGCATCGCGCCGGTCATCAGCAATTCTTTCGCACGGGCGAAACCGATCAGCTGCGGCCAGATCACCGCCCCGCCGTCGCCGGCCACCAGGCCGACTTTCACGTGCGGATCGCCGATGACGGCGTGGTCGGCCGCGATGATCACGTCGCACAGAAGCGCGATGGTGGCGCCGAGACCCGCGGCGGCGCCGTTCAAGCGGCAGAGGATCGGCTTCTCCAAGTCGAGCAGCGAGGTCACGATGCGCTTGGCGTGCGGCGCGATGGCGCGAAAGCGGCCCGGATCGTCGATCTGCTCCTTGAACCAGGCCGCATCGCCGCCGGCGCAAAACGCCTTGCCGGCGCCGGTGAGGATGACGAGGTCGCTGTCGGGATCGTCCTGCGCGTCGAGAAAGACGCGGGCAAGATCCTCATGCATCGCCTCATCGACCGCATTGACGGGATTGGCGCCGGTCAGCGTCAGGGTGAGAACACGGCCCTCGCGCGAAAACGCGATGCGCCGATAGCCGGTGAACTCTTTCATCCCCACCCCTCCGGATCGGCGCCGAGGCGCACGATGCGCCGGCCGAACGCGTCGCCGGAAAACAGCCCGATAAAGGCCTGCGGCAGCGCCTCAAGTCCCGTAAACGCCTCTTCGCGCCAGATGAGATCGCCCGCAGCGATCCAATCGGCCATCTGCGCCTGCGCTTCGGGGAATTGTTTCATGTCGTCGAAAACGACGAGGCCTTCCATGCGCAAGCGGTTGGCGATGAAATACCGCGTGTTGACGAGGCCGGGTGGTGCGGCGCTGTTGTAATCGGCGACCTGGCCGGAAATCACGATGCGCCCGCGCGGCCGCATCATCGGCAGCGCGCGATCGATCATCGCGTTGCCCACATTGTCGAACAGCACGTCGACCCCATCGGGCGCGGCGGCGCGCAGCGCAGCGGCGAGATCGGGCTCGGCCTTGTAATCGATGGCGGCGTCGAACCCGCACGCTTGCGTCAGCCAGGCGCATTTCGCCGACCCGCCCGCGACGCCGATGACGCGCGCAGCGCCGCTGCGTTTGGCGATCTGGCTCGCCGTCGCGCCGACGGGCCCGGCGGCGGAGGTGACCAGCACCGTTTCGCCCGCGCGCAACTGCGCGACGCGCTGCAGACCGAACCACGCCGTCATGCCCGGAATGCCGAGGACGCCGATCCAGGCCGACGGCGGGATTCGCCGATCCGTGATCCTCTGGATATAGCCGCGTCCATTGGAAACGATCTCCTCCGTCCAGCCGCCGCCCATCGCCAGCACATCGCCCACGGCGAATATCGCATGTTGCGTTTCGGTGACCTGCGCGATGCAGAAGCCGTCGATCGCTTCGCCGGGCTTGAGCGGCGCAGCATAGCTTGCGCCCGCCGACAGCCGCGAGCGCGTGCCGGGATCGACCGACGCGAAAATCACCCGCGCGCGGAAGCCGCCCTCGGGCAGCGGCCGCGGCGGCGTTTCCACGATGGCGAAATCGTCGGCCGTCGGCGCGCCTTCGATCGGGCGCGCCAGCGTCACGGTGCGGATGAGGCGATCGGCCACGCGTTTCCCCTGATGTCGCTGGGGGTCGCGGTGGTGAGCCCGCCGGGATTCGAACCCGGGACCCCCTGATTAAAAGTCAGATGCTCTACCGGCTGAGCTACGGGCTCGCGCTTTCGACCGCGCGAGCGCGCCAATCAGCATGATTGCCCCATCTTCGCAATACGCGCGCCGCAAGGCTCACGCGCGCCGCGCCGCC
>CAZMRN010000205.1:1410-4664 GCA_964568575.1 uncultured Caulobacteraceae bacterium | reverse complement strand
GATCGGCGGCCCCGCCGGCCCGGAGCCGACGCGCTACGGCGACTGGGAACGCAAAGGCGTCGCCAGCGATTTCTGAGCTTAGGCGGGCGCGATGCGCACGGGCGTCGCCTTGAACGCCGGCGTTTTCGAACGCGGATCGATGTCGGCGGCGCCGGTGAGTGCGTTGGCCTCGGGGAAATAGGCCATGACGGCGCCGCGCGCGATGTCGAAGGCGCGCACCATGACGTTCTCCATGCGCCCGTGCGCGGAGGTCAAAGTGGCGCGTCCGCCGTCGACGAGGCCGTGGGCGGCGATGTCGTCGGGATGCATCATCACGCTCCAGCGGTCGGCGTCGGCGCGATAGGAATCGGTGCGTTCGTAGATGATGGTGTTGAATTGTCCTTCGGAGCGGACGGTCGTCAGCGTCAGGCCCGCATCGTCGCGTTGCGGCAGCGGATGCGTCACGAAGCGCGCCTTGCCGTCGGGCAGGGCGAAGTGCGGCGCATGCATGATGCGGCCGCGCACATGGAATTCGCGCTTGGCGACGTCGATGTCGGCGAGGTCCTCCAGGCCGGGAACGATCCGCGCGATGGCTTCGCGAATGGTCTTGTGATTCTGGAACGCTGCGAACGGGATCGGCGATCCCGGCAAAAGGCGCTTGGCGATTTCCGTCAGGATCACGACCTCCGGTCGCACGCTTGCATGGCGCACGATGCCGCCATCGGACAGGCGCACATAATTGAACATGCTTTCCTGCGTGGTGGGCTGCCATTCCTCGTCGCGCGCCGCGACCGGAAGGATCAGCGTTTCGCCGCTGTCGAGCCCGTGCACATGGCCGCGATTGAGCGTGGTGGTGAGATAAAGCTTGAAGCCGATGCGGTCGAGCGCGGCTTCCGCCCAAGCCGCATTCGGGCTCGCCTCGAACAGATTGCCGCCCATCATCAGCGCGCAATCGACAGCGCCGTCATGCGCCGCGCGCATCGCCGCGATCGTGTCATGGCCCACGCCTTTGGGCAGCGTGACGCCGAACGCCTGCTCCATGCGCGCGAGCACGTCGGCCGCGAGCACGGGCTTGACGCCGATCGTGCCGATGCCCTGCACATTGGAATGGCCGCGCAACGGCAAGAGCCCCGCGCCGATGCGGCCGACCTGGCCGCGCAGCAGCGCGAGATCGGCGATGTATTCGACGTTCTCGCTGCCATGGACGTGATGCGTCACGCCCATACCCCACGCGAACACGGCGTTGCGCGCGCCCGCATACGCCGCCGCTGCGGTTTCGATGTCGGCGCGAGCCAATCCCGACGCGGCTTCGATCTCCTCCCACGCGGTCTCTGCGAGATCGGCGGCGAACGTTGCGAAGCCCGTCGTGTGCGCGGCGATGAAGGCGCGGTCGTGCGCGCCGCGCGCGATGACGGCCTTGGCGAGGCCCTTCAGCGTTGCGATGTCGCCGCCGATGCGCGGCTGCAGATAATGCGAGGCGATCCAGTCTCCGCCCTTCAAGATCGAGGCGGCGCTTTTGGGGATCGCGAAGCGCACCAGGCCCGCTTCCTTCGCAGGATTGATCACGATCACCGCGCCGCCGCGATCGCGGCAGGCTTTCAGCTTGTGGATGAAGCGCGGGTGATTGGACGAGGGATTGGCGCCGATCACGAAAATCAGATCGCAGGCGTCGAGATCGTCGAGCTCCACTGTCGCGGTGCCTGTCCCGATCGTAGTCGACAAGCCCACGCTCGTCGCCTGATGGCAATAGTAGGAGCAATTGTTGACGTTGTTGGTTCCATACGCGCGCGCCAGCGCCTGCAGAACGAAGCCTGCCTCATTGGACGACCGCCCGGAGGAATAGAAGAACGTGCGCCCAGGATCGGCTTCCGCAAAACGCTGCGCGGCGTGCGCATAGGCCCAGTCCCAGTCGACCAGAGCGAAGCGGTCCGCGCCGCGCGCCTTGAACAGCGGCGTCCCAAGCCGGCCGAGCCGCTCCATGTCGCAGCCGTCCAATGCGCGAAAATCCGCGATGGGATGGGCGAAGACTTCCGCTGGGATCGCGGCCTGCACGTCGCTCGATTGCGCTTGCACGGATTTGTTGCAGACGGATGGAAATTCCCCCGCCTCATTGGTCATGCCGCCCTTTTGGCCGCCCATGCCGTAGCCGCACGCTTTGCACGCGTTCTTTGATGTGAGCGCCTTGGCGGCGTTGCGCAGACCCATGCGCTGCGCCGTCTGGAGCGTGTAGAGGATCTTCTTCGTCCCGCCGCCGATGGTGGAGCGCGTCATGGCGCCGGCGCGCTCACGGCACCGGCGTCAACAGCGGTTCGCCGGCGAAGTGGCGGCGCACATTCTCCATCGTGATGCGGTTGAACTCCACCAGCGCCTCGCGCACGCCGCCGCCGAGATGCGGCGTCAGCGTCACATTGGGCACATCGGCCCAGCGCTCCGGCGGCGTCGGCTCTTCGATAAACACGTCGAGCCCTGCGCCGCCCAGCTTGCGCGCTTTCAAGGCGGCGATCAGCGCATCCTCGTCGATCACCGAGCCGCGCGAAATGTTGATCAGCACGCCGTCGGCGCCGAGAGCGGCCAGGATGTCGGCGTTGATCAGTCTTTCTGTCGACGCGTCGGCCTTGACCGCGATGCAAAGAATGTCCGCCCACGCCGCGAGCGCGGCGAGATCGGGTTCATAGGGATGCTCTGCGTCCGCTTTCGCGCGCGGGCCGGTCCAGCGGATGTCGAGGCCGAAGCCGGCGGCGCGCTGGGCGATCGCGCGCCCGATCGCGCCATAACCGACAATGCCGAGCTTCTGGCCTTTCACGCGCCGGACCGGGGGAAACGCCAGTGGCGGAACCCAGCCGCCGGCGCGCACCAGCCGGTCGCCGGCCGCAATGTTGCGTAAAACCGAAAGCATCAAGCCGAGCGCGGCGTCGGCGACGTCCTCGGCGTTCACCGCCGGGCAATTGGTCACCGCGACGCCCCGCGCGCGCGCGGCGGGAACGTCGACGCCGTCATAGCCGGCGCCGAGGCAATGGATGAGCTTGAGCGCGGGCAGCTGCGCCAACGCGTCCTGCGGCAGGCCGACCGATCCGATCACGATCGCCGCGCTGATGTCGGCGGCGTCGGTGCCCATGTCGGCGACGTGGCGCACCGCGTAAGCCGGCGCCAATTGCGCCTCGAACGCGGGCAGCGGCGGGTGCACAAGGATGAACGGCTTCGTCATGGCGTTCACGCCGCTTTTCGCGCCTGCATCGCCGCGGCGAAGCGTTCAAAGAGATAATGGCTGTCCTGCG
>CAZMRN010000205.1:0-1373 GCA_964568575.1 uncultured Caulobacteraceae bacterium | reverse complement strand
CGGCCTGCCATCGAGCGCGATGCCGCAATTCGATCCGTCGAACAGCGAGACATGCGTCTGCGTCACGCCGGAGGGCAGCGTCGCCGCATCGACGGCGAAGCCATGATTCATCGACACGATCTCGACTTTGCCGGTGGCCAGATCCTTCACCGGATGATTTGCGCCGTGATGGCCCTGGCGCATTTTCACCGTTCTGGCGCCGAGCGCGAGCGCGAGCATCTGGTGGCCGAGGCACACGCCCATGATCGGCGTTCCGCTGTCGACCAGCTTGCGGATTTCGGGCGCGGCGTACATCCCGGTCGCCGCCGGATCGCCAGGGCCGTTGGACAACAGCACGCCGTCCGGCTGGTGCGCGAGCACGTCCTCGGCCGTCGCCGTCGCCGGCAGCACGACCGTGCGCGCGCCGACATCGCCGAGCGCGCGCAGGATGTTGCGCTTCACGCCGTAATCCAGCACCGCGACCGTGAAGGCCGGCGCATCGAGACGCGGCGCGCCGTCCGGCCAGCGCCAGCGGCCTTCCTCGACCACATAGGTCTGCGCGCAGGTGACGTCCTTCGCCAGATCGACGCCGTCGAGGCCGGACCAGGCCTGCGCCTGGGCGATCAGGGCGGGGATGTCGAAGCGGCCATCCGCGGCGTGGGCGATGACGCCGTTCGGCATGCCGCGGTCGCGGATGCGATGCGTCAGCGCGCGGGTGTCGATCCCTGACAGACCGATCAAGCCACGCAGCTTCAACCAGGACGAGAACGTCCCGGCGGCGCGCCAATTCGAGGGCTCGGTGGGCGCCGCCCGAAACACGGCGCCGCGCGCCGCCCGGTCGGCTGCGGGCGAACTTGCCTCGACGTCCGCCGGGTTCGCCCCAACATTGCCCACATGCGGAAAGGTGAAGGCAATGATTTGCGCGGCGTATGAGGGGTCGGTGAGGATTTCCTGATACCCCGTCATCGCGGTGTTGAAACAGACTTCGCCGACGGCGGCGCCTTCCGCGCCCAGGCCGTCGCCGTAGAACACCGCGCCGTCGGCCAGCACGAGCGCGCCGGTCGGTGCGGCGGCGCGGAGAGCAGTAGGGGGCATGGCGTGATCCTTCGAAGCGACGCTGCCGCCGGGTGTAGGAACAGCCCCATCAGGGCGATCTCGTGCTCGTCTTTGGTCGGCCGGGCGGCCGCAATCCCGCCCCGAAAGACGGCCACGCACTTGGCCTCAACGGAAATCATGAACTTTTCGCAAGCCTCGACCTGGACTAGTCTGCCGGCAAGGAGCGGAGCGTCGCCCATGCGGGGCCTGACACTGTTCGCCTTCGGCCTCGCCGCCGCTGCGGTCGCCGGATGCGCGCCGCGCGACGCAGGGCCGGCCCGCGAGCCGGGTCCTGCGCT
>CAZMRN010000204.1:0-4678 GCA_964568575.1 uncultured Caulobacteraceae bacterium | reverse complement strand
CGTGTTCGCCGGCATGCTCGGGCCCCACGGCGCCGGCGGGCCAACGCGCATCACGCTGCTTCTGGGCGCCGACGGGCGCGGCCGCTGGCGCGCGCAGCTGCCCACGGATCGCCCAGAAGCTGCGCTAGCGCTGACGCAGGCTGGCGTCGCGCACGCCGTGCAAGCCGGTGCGATGACGGCGGAAGGGGAGTTGCGATGGTTTCCGTTCTGAGAGCGCTGGCCTTCGCCGCCTGCCTCGCCGCGCCGATGGCGGCGTTGGCGCAACCGGCCGGGCAGGAGGTGCGCTTCGAAGCGCTGCCGCCGCAGGAGCTCGATCCCGGCGTTTGCGGCTTGTTCTTGTGGTCGCGCACCGAGCGGCCGGCGCTCGTGCTGGTGGCGCGCGACAATCCCGCCGAAGCGCAGGTGCGCATTGGCGGCCGCACCCGCGAGCTGCGCCGCGCCGCCTTTTCCGGCGATCCGAATTCCGGGCATTTCCAGCGCCAGACTTATACGGACGGCCGTTTGACCCTCGATCTCGACGTGACGTTCGACGCCGCGCGGCCGGTGCGCGACGGCGCGATCATCAGCGGCGGCGTGCTGCGCACGCGCGACGCCGCCGGCTGGGAGACGATGCAGCCCGTCGGCGGCCTCGTGGCTTGCAAAACTCAGCCATAGGCGCCGACGAGCCACACGATCAGCGTGCCCGCCGCGAGAAACGGCCCGAAGGCGATGGCGTCGTCGCGGCGCATCGGGCGCCCCGCCAGACGCAGCGCCGCAACCGCCGCCAGACCGCTGGCCGCCGCGATCAGCACGATGAAGGGCAGCCCCGTCCAGCCCGTCCAGGCGCCGCTGGCGGCCAGGAATTTGGCGTCGCCCATGCCCAGCGCATCGCGCCCGCGCGCCCGCCGGAACGCCGTATTCATCGCCCAGAACGCGCCATAGCCAAGCCCTGCGCCGATGGCGGCGTCGATGAGGCTTTTCCCCGTCGCCCACGTCGCTGCGAAGCCGCAGACCGCAATCGCCAGATTGAGCGGATCGGGGATGCGCCGGGTGCGCAGATCGATCGCGGCCACGGCGAGGCACAGGACGCTCAGCGTCGCGGCGGCGAGGATCGTCACAGGCATACGACGCGGCGGGTGTAGGCGAACTCGCGTGCGCACGCGAGCTGTCGCGAAACTGTCATGTAATCGTCACATCGCTGTAGCGCCGCGCGCGTAGCTGGCGGCGGGCGTCACTGTTGCGGTGATGCGCAAGCCTTCGGGGGCGGAGCGTGGGCGTGATCGGCATCATCACACAAGCGCGCGCGCGCCTGATCGGTCTCGCGTGCGCAGCGGCCTTGGTGGGTTGCGGCGGCGACGGCCCGCCGCCCAATGTGCGGGTCGACGGCTCGTCGACCGTATTTCCCTTGTCGGAAGCGGCCGCCGAATCCTTCATGGCGGCCGATCAGGGCCGCGCGCCGGTGACGGTGGGCGAAAGCGGCACCGGCGGCGGCTTCCGAAAGTTCTGTCGCGGCGAAAGCGATGTGCAGGGCGCATCGCGGCCGATCCTCGCTGAAGAGATGGCGGCCTGCGCCGAAGCTGGCGTCACGTTCGTGGAAATCCCGATTGCGTTCGACGGCATCACCGTTGTGGTGCAGCCGGACCATCCGGTCGACACGATCACGATGGCGGAGCTGCGCCGCATCTGGGAGCCCGCCGCCAAGGATCAGATCATGAACTGGCGCCAGGTGAACCCCACCTGGCCGGACATGCCGCTGCGTCTGTTCGGCGCCGGCACGGCGTCGGGCACGTTCGATTTCTTCACCGAAGCGGTGAACGGCGCGCCGAAGGCCTCGCGCACCGATTACACGCCGACCGAAGACGACAACGTGACCGTCCAGGGCGTGGTCAGCAATGTCGGCGCGATGGGCTATTTCGGCATCGCCTATTTCGAACAGAACCGCGCCCGGGTGAAGGCGCTGGCCGTCGATCCCGGAACCGGCCCCGTCATCCCCAGCGGCGAGACCGTCGCCAGCGGCGCCTATCCGCTGTCGCGACCGATCTTCATCTATGTCAACGCCGCCGCCCTGGAACGCCCCGGCGTGCAGCGCTTCATCGACCATTTCATCGCCAATGCGGGAACGCTCACCACGCAGGTCGGTTATGTGCCCTTGCCGGCCTCCGCCTACGAGGCATACGCGCAGCGCGTGCGTGATCGTGCGGTGGGCACCGCATTCGGCGGCGAGCAGGATATCGGCGGAAATATCAGCGAATTGATCGCGCGTCCGCTGGTTGCGACCGTGCCGGTCGAGGCGAAGGACTAGGCCGGCGATGACCATCGCGCCGATCGACAAGGACTTCACCAAGCGCCGGGCGCGGCCGGTTGAGTCCGCGATCGAAGGCCTGCTGTTTTTGTCGGCGGCGGCCGCGATCGCGGTCGTCGCCGGCATCCTTTTCGTGGTGATTTCCGAATCGGCGAAATTTTTCGCCGAGGTCTCGGTGGCGGATTTTCTCACCGATACGCAATGGACGCCCTTGTTTCAGGACGCCCGCTACGGCATCGCGCCATTGTTGTCGGCGACGTTCATGTCGACGCTGGTGGCGCTTTCCGTGGCGGTGCCGCTGGGCTTGATCGTGGCGATCTATCTGTCGGAATTCGCCAACCCCCGCGCGCGCGAGATCATCAAGCCGATCCTTGAATTGCTGGCCGGCGTGCCGACCGTCGTTTACGGCTATTTCGCGCTGCTGTTTGTGACGCCCCTGCTGCAAGAGCTCATCCCCGGCCTGCCGGGATTCAACCTGTTGTCGGCGGGTCTCGTCATGGGGCTGATGATCATTCCCTACATCGCCTCGCTGTCGGAAGACGCGCTGCGCGCGACGCCGCGCGCATTGCGCGACGGGTCCACAGCGCTCGGCGCCACGCGGCTAGAAACGTCGCTGCGGGTGGTGTTTCCCGCAGCGATTTCAGGCGTGGTCGGCGCAGTCATCCTGGGCATGTCGCGCGCGGTCGGCGAGACCATGATCGTGGCCGTCGCCGGCGGATTGCAGCCGCAGATCGTCACCAGCCCGACGCAGGCCGGCGCGACCGTCACCGCCTTCATCGCGCAGGTCGCGCTGGGCGATCTGCCGTACGGATCGCTCGAGTATCAGAGCATCTTCGCCGCCGGCCTTGCGCTGCTCGTGCTGACTTTGGTGTTCAACATCATCGCCTTCGTGCTGCAGCGCCGCTTCCGGGAGGCGTATTGATGAGCGCCGACGCCGCCGCCGCGCCGCATCGCGTGGCGCTCGACGCGCAACCGCCTGGATTGGCCGCGCGCCGATTTTGGGATTCCACCTTCATCGTCTGGGGGCTCGGCGCCACGCTCGTCGGCTTCGCGGTGCTGATCGCGCTGATCGTCGGCCTCTGGATCGACGGCGGCGACAAGCTCAGCTGGCGTTTTCTGTTGTCGTTTCCCTCCGCCTCGCCGGAGCGTGCGGGCATTTATTCGGCCTGGGTCGGGTCGCTGTTCGTCATCCTCACGACCGCCGCCATCGCCATTCCGCTCGGCGTGATGAGCGGGCTCTATCTCGAGGAATACGCGCCGAAGAACGGCGTCACCGCCGTGATCGAGATCGCGGTGAACAATCTCGCCGGCGTGCCGTCGATCATTTTCGGCCTTTTGGCGCTTGGCCTGTTCGTGCAGCGCCTCGACCTGGGCCAGACCATCCTCACCGCGGGCTTGACGCTCGCGCTGCTTATTCTGCCGATCGTGATCGTGGCGACGCGCGAGGCGGTGCGCGGCGTGCCGCAGGACATCCGCAACGCGGCGCTCGCGCTCGGCGCCACCAAGTGGCGCACGACGCAGGATCACGTCTTGCCGTATGCGATGCCGGGCGTCGTTACGGGCGTGATCATCGGCTTGTCGCGCGCCATCGGCGAAACCGCGCCGATCATCGTCATCGGCGGTTTGAGCTTCGTGCCGTTCCTGCCTGTGCTGTTGCCGAGCGACGTCATTCCGCTGAACGAGGCGGCGGAATCCTGGTTGCCGTGGAACTGGCTGGAGAAGGGCTTCACCGTCCTGCCGATCCAGATGTTCAATTGGACGTCGCGGCCGCAGCAGGAATTCATCGATCTCGCGGCCACGGCAGGCCTCGTCCTGCTCGCCATCACGCTGTTGATGAATGGCGGCGCCATCTGGCTGCGCTATCAATTGCGCCGCAACATCCGCTGGTGATCATGCCTTACGTCGCTGTTCCGCCGAGGCGCATCGAGCGCATCGCCGTCGCAACCCTTGCGCTCGCGCTCGCCGCTTGCGGGCGCACGCCGGAGGGGCCCCCGCCCGAGCCGGAAGGCCCGCCGGCGGCGACATCGTTCTTCTGCGAAGACGCAACGGCGCGCACGATCCTTGTCGGCGGCGCGGTCGGCGAGGACGGCGCGCTGATGCTGCGCGAATTCTCCATCGCCGACGGCGCCTTCAAGCCCGATCAGCGCATTTTGAGCGAAGCGGTGCAGCGCAACGCAGACGCGGCCGCGGCGTCGGCGACCGTCTCCGCCGTGCAGATCGGCGACCGGAGCGCGGCGTGCGCCACCGATCCCGCCGCGCGCTTCGCCGGGTTCACGGCGCGCGCCATCGTCGTCGTCACCGAACCCAGCCCGCGCGTCGCGCGCATGCGCATCACGCCGTTCGACGGCGGCCCGCCGATCGAAGCCATGGGCGCGATCGAGATCGGCCGCGCAAGCC
>CAZMRN010000203.1:2941-4730 GCA_964568575.1 uncultured Caulobacteraceae bacterium | reverse complement strand
GCTCGCCAGCGTCGCGCGCGCCAAGATCGATGCGGACGCGCCGGCGCTGTTCGTCGGCGTCACGCAGCCGATCGACGCCATGCTGCGCGACGCCATCAGCGGCCGAGCAGCGTCCAGCGCCGGCTATATGGGCCTCGCCGGGGCCGACGGCGCGCTGTTGGCGATCGCCGGCGACGAAGCGCCGTTTCGGCTCGGCGAAAACATTCTGGAGCGCGTCAGCGCCGGCGGCGGGGCGGTCGACGGCCAGGCCTTTCGCATCGGGCGGACATGGGCGGTGGCGAGCGCGGTGGCGGACGGCGATTTGTTTCTCGTGCGCGGTTGGCCGCGCGCGCCGCTGACGCTGCGCGACATGGCGACCTACGCCTGGACGTTGGCGGCGCCGGTGTTCCTTTGGCTGATCGCCGTCGGCGCGGTGTGGCTGGCGGTGGAGATGTTCGTCGTGCGCCCGCTGACCGTGCTGGAGCGGCTGGCGAAAACCTATGCGCGCGGCGAGGACGCGGAAGCCGCGGAGAATTTATTGCGCACGGCGCCGGATGAGATCTCCAGCCTGCGCCGCACCCTGGCGGCGATGGCGAAAACGCTGCGCGGCCGCGAGGCGCGGCTAGCGACGGCATTGCACGAAGAACGCGCGCTGCTGCGCGAAGTGAACCACCGGGTGAAGAACAATCTGCAGATGGTGGTGTCGATCCTGTCGATCCAGTCGCGCGCCACGCAGGAAGCGGCTGAGGCGCGCGGCCTCGCCCGGGCCAAGGATCGGGTGCAATTGCTGGCGCTGGCGCACACGCGCATCTACGCCTCCGGCGTCGTGCATGACGTGGCGCTCGATCAATTGGCCGGCGATGTCGCGCGCGCCATGATCGGGTCGCGCGGCGCGGCGGCGGCGCGCGTGCGCCTGCGCACGGATCTGGCGCTGGTGCGCACCACCGTGGATCGCGCCGTGCCGTTCGCGTTCGTCATCGGGGAATGCCTGTCGGAGGCGCTGGACGTGCTGCCGCTTGAAGACGGTATTGATCTCGAGATGCGGTTGTCGACGGACGCCGCCGGCGCTGCGCTGTTCTCCTTGATCTCGCCGAGCTCGCCGCAGGGCAAGGCCGCGCCGGCGGCGCAACGCCTCGTCGACGCCTTCGCGCGCCAGCTCAATGCGGCGGTCGTGCGCGGCGACGGCCCCGGCTTCTCCATCCGCATCGAAGCGGCGCCGGCGCCGGACGCAGTCGAGCCGGAACGCGCCGGCGGCGACGCGCGTTGATCGCGTACGGGGCGCGGTCAAGGAGATGCGCAATGAATTGGACGCAACTGGAAGGCAAATGGGATCAGTTCAAGGGCCGCGTGCAGCAGCACTGGGGCGATCTCACAGACGACGACGTGGCGCGCGTGCGCAGCAATCGCGATGAACTCGTGGGCCGCATCAAGGAGCGCTACGGCGTGGCCAAGGAAGAGGCCGAAAAGCAGGTCGATCGCTGGCTCGGCGCCTTGGCCGACTAAACGAAGAGACCAGAATTGGAACGCGCGTCGCACCCTCGGTGCGGCGCGCGTTTTCGTTTGTGGCTACACAGCCAAAAAAAAAAGCCCCGGCCGAAGCCGGGGCTCAGACATGGACACTGAAGCGATTTAGCCGCGACGGCTGAGGATCAGGCCGAGCGCGAGGCCTACGCCGGCGGCGACGCCGATCGCGACGGCCGGGCGTGCGCGCACGGCGTCGTGCGCGGTCTTGTAGGTTTTCTGCGCGGTGCGGCGCGCTTCGCGGCTGAACGCGGTCGCGCGCGCCTTGGCTTCGCCGCCGACGGCGTCG
>CAZMRN010000203.1:2027-2931 GCA_964568575.1 uncultured Caulobacteraceae bacterium | reverse complement strand
AAGACCTGGAGGCCGTACGACGGCACGGCTGAGGCCGCCGTCTCGCGCAGGCTCGCAACGCCGTTCTTGATGTCATGCGCCAGGGGCGCAGCGGTGAAACGCTCTTGGAAGTTGGAATTCGTCGCCATCGGCATGTCCTTCCGCTGTCATGCGCAAGCCGGTCTTGCGCGATCGTGGAGGCTAACGCGCCCTTCAGGCGTTTGTTCCGCGTGGGCGCAACGGAACGCTGCAGCGCTTTGCGCGTTCACCGCGCAGAGAGGCCGGCGCCGCGCCGGTCTGCGCAGCAAAAGAGGTTCGTCATGCTCGGTTGGGCTTTCGTGTTCTTCATCGTGGCGATCATCGCCGGCGTGTTCGGCTTCGGCGGCGTGGCCGCGGCCTCCACCGGCATCGCTCAAATCCTGTTCTTCCTGTTTCTGGTCCTGTTCGCCATCAGCCTCGTGATGGGCTTGATCCGCGGCCGCGGACCGCGCGCGCTGTGAGCGCCATGACGCTTGAACAAGGCGCCGCCGCAGACGATGCGGCGGCGCCGGTGCGTGTGCGGCGCGCCGCTTTGGTGATGAACGCCGCCGCGGGAACCGCCTCGCGCAGCGATGCGGACGCCGTCGTCGCGGAGGCGCAAGCAGCGCTCGACGCAGACGTGCAGCCCTTCATCGGCGAGGGCGCCTCGCTCGCCCCTGCGGTGCGCGACGCCTTCGCCGCGAACCCAGACGTGGTTCTCGTGATGGGCGGCGACGGCACCGCGCGTGCGGTCGCCGCGCATGCGCTGCAGGCCGATACGCCGATCATTCCGTTGCCCGGCGGCACGATGAACGTGCTGGCCAAGCTGGCGTTCGGGCACGGCGCGCTCGATCGCGCGCTCGCGGATCTCCGTTCCCTGCGCCGCGATCGGCTCGATGTGGGCTAT
>CAZMRN010000203.1:502-2012 GCA_964568575.1 uncultured Caulobacteraceae bacterium | reverse complement strand
TTTTTCTGTCGGCGGCGTTCGGCTATGCTGGCCTGTTGGCGAAACTGCGCGAGGCGGCGCGACCGCCACGGCGTGCGGGTGAAATCGCTTCCGCCGCATCCGCTTTGGTGCGCGGCCTTGGCCCGTCCTTGCGCGGGGGCGTGAAGTGGCGCGCCGAGCACGGCGGCTGGCGCAAGGCGCACACCTTGGTCGTGTCGCTCGGCGCGGTGGAGCGCGTGCTCTCGCCCGATGCTCATGCCGGCCAATCCTGCGATCGGCTCGAAGCCGTCAGCTTGCGCGCCGCAGCGGCGCTGGACATCGTGCGCTTCGGCGCGCATGCGGCGATGTCGGACTGGCGCGACTTCGACCGGATCGAGCGCGCATGCGCCGAGCGCATCCTGGTCAACCTCACCACCTCGCGCCCGCTCATCGTGCTCGATGGCGAACCCATGCGGCTGTCGCGCATCGAGGAGGTGCGGATCGCGCGGCGCGCCCTGCCGATCCTCGCCCCGCTTCGCCGTGAAGCCGACGCGCCCTAGAGCCTGATCTAGAGCGTGATGGCCGCCAAAACCGGGATCCGCTTTTGGCGATCACGCACTAAGTGAGGCGCGCCATCGCGTCGGCGTGCAGATAGGCGGGATCGAATTGCGAGAGCGCGGCAAGGCCCTTGCGGTCGAGCATGACGACGCCGCCGCTCTGCAACGCGATCAATTTTGCGCGCTTGAGCGCCGAGAGCGAGCGCGAGACGTGCACCTGCGAAAGCCCCAGCATGTCGGCCAGCATGTCGCGCGTCAGCGGCATCGGCAGCACATCGCCGCCGGCGAGGCCTGCGAGCGTGCGCCGCCGCTGCAATTCGAGAAACAAGTGCGCGATGCGCGCCCGCCCTGATCGGCGGCCCAGGCGCACGATCTGCTCGCGCAGGATCGATTCCTCCTGCACCGCTGTCCACCAGAACGCCGTCGCCAAGCGCGCGTTCGCCCGAATGGCGTTGAGGAAGCGCGCTTTCGGCGCCCGCATCACGTCGAGCGCGGTGACGGCGTCGACGCCATGATCGGCGTTCGCCGCAATCATCGCCTGGAGGTCGAAACAATCGCCCGGCAACATCACATTGACGATCTGCCTGCGCCCATCCTCCAAGAGGCGGTAGCGGATGGCCCAGCCTTGCGCCACCACGAAAACATGCGTGAGCGCCGCGCCGATCTCGATCGCCGCGGCGCCGCGATCAAAGTGCGCCGGCTCGAAGGCGGCCGCGCGCAGCGGCGAAAAATCCGTCTCGTCAAGCGAGGCGTAAGCGCCGAGGCGCGCATAAAGGGGATCAATCATGAAAACCTGCAGCTGCGCCTGCGCACGGGCGCGCGCGGAGCTTATGCATGCGCCGGCGGCGTTGGGAAGCGCAGCGCAA
The DNA here is from genome assembly GCA_964568575.1 of uncultured Caulobacteraceae bacterium. Taxonomy (GTDB): domain Bacteria; phylum Pseudomonadota; class Alphaproteobacteria; order Caulobacterales; family Aquidulcibacteraceae; genus RI-43. The sequence goes on along the minus strand of CAZMRN010000203.1, from coordinate 631 downwards.
GCGCGCGCGCGTCGCCGACCGTGAGCGGATGGCGCAGCGCCTCATCGTCGCCGTCGCCGATCCAGACGATCGCCAAATCAGGCGCGGTCTCGCTCAGCGCGCGCGCCGCCGGCGCGGTGCGGTAGCCCG
>CAZMRN010000203.1:0-492 GCA_964568575.1 uncultured Caulobacteraceae bacterium | reverse complement strand
ACCAGCACGCGCAGCGACGCACGCGCGACGAGTTCGGCGAGTTCCGACATGGCGGCTGCCGCGACAAGCCCTGCGCCGAACGCATCTTCAAGCATCAGCTGCGCATCGAGCGCGCGCACCGCGTCTTCGAACACGACCGCGACGCGCGGCCCAGAGCCATCGAAGGGCGCTGTCGTCATGCTGTGCGGCCGGCCTCCCTGGTCTGGCGGCTTTAGCCCCTATGCTGAGCGCGGGCGCTAACAAATGTTATCGCGACTGCAGGGCATCTCTGGTGGAACTGCGGCGTCGCGCCGGCGTTCTTCTTGGCGAGAACTTTCTTCAAGGAGCTGACCATGACGCTTCGTGCGACCATCGCCGCCGCCGCCCTGCTTGCAGCGGCCGCGTGCACCACCACCGGAAACGTCGAGCGCAACGCCGCCGGCGGCGCAGCCATCGGCGCGCTCGCCGGCGCCGTGATCGGCAACAATGTCGGCGACGGCGACGCCGGCGATG
>CAZMRN010000202.1:0-4743 GCA_964568575.1 uncultured Caulobacteraceae bacterium | reverse complement strand
AGGCCTGCGCCGCGCTCCCACACGCGCAGCCGCATGCGGTCGCGCGCGCGCACCTGGCAGAAGCCGACATTGACGCGCTCGGGAAACAAAGCGTCGTGCTCGACGATCGGGCCGATGGCGCGGATCGGCAGCGCCTCGACGTCGTCGACGAAAAACACCACGTGGGGATTGCCCATATTGGCCGCGCCCGGCGCCGCGAGCCGCACGCCGGCATGGTCGATGGCGTAATCGAGGCGCACGGTGTCCATCGCGCGCGCGAGCGGGATTTCCTCCCACTTCAACAACGGCGAGCCCATATCGACCCGCACCTGCGACCCGCCGGCGCTTTCGGCGCGCAGGATGCCGGCGCGGGTTTCGATCGTGACGTTCGGCTTGCCCTCGTCGATCAGGATCCAGCCGACGGCGCGGGTTCCGTTGCCGCAGGCGGAGACCTCCTCGCCCGAGGCGTTCCAGATGCGCATGAAGACGTCGGCCCGATCCGAGCGCTCCAGCGCGATCACCTGATCGGCGCCGCCGCCCTGGGCGGGATCGGCGAGCGCGCGGGCCTGGTCGTCGGTCAGCCCCGAAGCGCCGCGCGCGCGGGCGTCGAGGATCACGAAGGCGTTGCCCGCGCCGTTCATTTTCAGCATGCGCATGCAGGCCATGTAGGACGCTTCGCCCGATCGCGCGAGGGCGCCGCCTTCCCTCCCCCGCCGCGATCTGCTTTGAAGCCGGCCAAGGGAGACCCTATGCGATTTCTAGCTTTGTGCGCCGCAGGCTTGGCCGCGGCTGCGTTACAGGGATGCGCCGGAATGAGCTTCGCGCCGGAACGCGACGATCCGTACACCTGGATGGAGGAGGTCGAGGGCGAACGCGCGCTCGCCTGGGTGCGCACGCAAAACGCCCGCTCGCTGGCGGAGCTCGAGGCCGATCCGCGCTACGAGCCGCTGCTCGCCGATGCGCTGGCCATCGCGCAGAACCGCGACCGCCTGCCGCTCGGCTCCGTCCGCGACGGCCATTATTACAATCTCTGGCAGGACGAGGGCGCCGTGCACGGCCTGTGGCGGCGCGCCACGCTCGACTCCTACGCCGCCGGCCAGCCGGCCTGGGAGACGCTGCTCGACCTCGACGCGTTGTCTCGGTCGGAAGACAAGAATTGGGTGTGGAAGGGCGTGGAATGCGCGCCCGGCGGCGCGCGCTGCATGATCCAATTGTCCGACGGCGGCCAGGACGCCAGCGTCTGGCGCGAATTCGACATGGCGAGCCGCAGCTTCCTCGCCGATGGTTTCGTCCTGCCGGAAGCGAAATCGAACCTCGTCTGGCGCGACGAGAACACGCTGCTGGTCGCCACCGATTGGGGCGCCGGCACGCTCACCGAAAGCGGCTATCCGTTCGTGGTGAAGGCGTGGACGCGCGGCGCGCCGCTCGCCTCGGCTGTCGAAGTGCTGCGCGGCCAGCCCAGCGATGTGGGCGTGTTCGTGGGCGAGCTGGTCGATGTCGACGGGTCGCGCGCGCTGATGGCGATCGAGGCCGATACGTTTTTCGAATCGACGAAATGGTTGCTGGGCGAAACCGCCCAGCGCGTGACGCTGCCCGCGAAATCGACCGTGCAGGCGCTGCACAAGGGGCAAGTGATCGCCACGCTCGAGGAAGCCTGGACCGTGGGCGCAACCACGCTGCCGCAAGGCGCGCTGATCGCCATGCCGTTGGACGATGCGGCGGCCGCTGCGCCGCGCGCGACGCTGCTTTACGGCCCTTCGGCGCGCGAGAGCATCGAAAGCGTCGCGGCCACGCGCGACGGCGTTCTCGTCGCCGGCTATCAGAATGTGCGCGGGCGCATCCTGAAATTCGCGTATGACGGCCGCGCCTGGATCGAAAGCGCGATCCCGCTGCCGCCGAACGGCGCGGTGAATTTCGCCGGCGCCGATCCGCGCGAGAGCCAAGCCTTCGCGGTGTTCGAGGATTTCCTCACGCCCGACACGCTCTACGCCATCGATGCGCGCGCGGGCGCGGCGCGGCCGGTGCGGTCGCTGCCGGCGGAGTTCGACTCCGCGCGCTTCGTCTCCGAACAATTCGAGGCGACCAGCAAGGACGGCACGCGCATCCCCTATTTCGTCGTGCGCCCGCGCGACGCGCAGCTGAACGGCCAGAACCCGACGCTTCTCTACGGCTATGGCGGGTTTCAGGTGTCGATGCTGCCGGCCTATTCGGGCTCGGTCGGCAAGTTGTGGCTGGAGCGCGGCGGCACGTATGTGCTCGCCAACATTCGCGGCGGCGGCGAGTTCGGCCCTGCCTGGCACCAGGCGGGCCTGCGCACCAATCGCCAGGTGATCTATGACGATTTCATCGCCGTCGCCGAGGATTTGATCGCGCGCGGGATCACCTCGCCGCGCAGGCTGGGCATCCAAGGCGGCTCGAACGGCGGCCTGCTGATGGGCGCGATGCTCACGCAACGGCCTGAGCTGTTCAACGCCGCGGTGGTGCAGGTGCCGCTGCTCGACATGCTGCGCTACGACCAGATGCTGGCCGGCGCGTCGTGGGTGGACGAATACGGCTCGCCGTCCGACGAGGCCGAGCGGCGCTGGCTGCGCACGCTGTCGCCCTATTACAATCTGCGCCGGCGCGACGATTTCCCGACGCCCTTCCTCGTCACGTCCACAAAAGACGACCGCGTGCACCCCGCCCACGCGCGCAAATATGGCGCGCGCCTGGAGGAGCTCGGCATGCCGTTCTATTATTATGAAAACATCGAGGGCGGCCACTCGGCGGCCGCAAACCTGCGCGAAGCCGCACGGCGACGCGCTCTGGAGACGACGTATCTGATGCGGCGGTTGATGGATTAGGGCGCCCTCCCTCCCCTCCGCGAGGAGGGAGAGGGTCGGGGTGAGGGTGGAGCGCGCACTTTCTGAAATAGAATGCGCAGCGATGCGTCTGCTGGCTCAAACGCCAGCGCCGCCGCCTCACCCTGCCCTCTCCCCCGCTTGGGGGAGAGGGAGCGGCAAGAGTTAGCCCGGCGCTCTTTCTGCTTCAGCCGGGAGCGCGCCCTCGTCCTCCCCTCGCGAAGCGATCGTCGCGATCGCCAAATCGCCGGTGACGTTCAGCGTCGTGCGGCACATGTCCAGGAAGCGGTCGACGCCCAGAATGAGCCCGATGCCTTCTGCCGGCACGCCGACCATCGCCAGGATCAGCGCCACCACAGGCAGCGATCCCGCCGGCACGCCTGCCGTGCCGATGCCGCCCAAAATGCACACGAACATCACCGTCGCCTGCTGCGCCAGGGTCAGCTCGACGCCGAAGAATTGCGCCAGGAACAGCACGGTCACGCCTTCGAACAGCGCTGTGCCGTTCTGGTTGGCGGTGGCGCCCACCGTCAGCACGAAGCGCGCGATCTTGCGCGGCAGCTTCAATTCGGTTTCCGCGATGCGCAAGGACACCGGCAGCGTGGCGTTCGACGAGGCTGTGGTGAAGGACACCACCAGCGGCTCGCGGATTTGCGTGAAGAAGGCGATCGGCGAGCGCCCCGCCAACAGCCACACCGCCAGCGGATAGACGATGAACATGTGCAGCGCCATCGCGCCGACCGCGACGCCGGCATAAGCCGCCAGCCGCGCCAGCAAATCCCAGCCGAACAGCGCCGCGAGATTGAACATCAGGCAGGCGATCGCGATCGGCGCCAGGCGAATGACGAGCCCGATCAGCTTCATCATCACGTCGAACACGCCGGTCAGCGTCTTCAACAGGTGATCGGTCGCCGGCGTTCGCGCCAGCACGAGGCCGACGCCGAACAGCAGCGCGAACACCATGAAGGGCAGGATCTTGTTCTCCGCTGCAGCCGCGACCGCGTTGGACGGCACGAGATCGAGGAAGAATTGCGCCGCCTGCACGCCTTCCGGCGCATTGGAGATGATCGATTGCGCGCCCGCGGCGCCTTCGCTCAACAACCGCTGCGCAAGCGCGGGATCGACGCCGTCGCCGGGGCGAAACGCATTGACCATGCCGAGCCCGATCGCGACGGCGACGGCTGAGAACACCACCGTGAGCGCAAGCGTCTTCCAGCCGACGCGGCCGAGCGCGTTGATGTCGCCCATCTCGGCCACGCCGATCACCAGCGCCGAGAACAACAGCGGCAGCACCAGCATGAACAACAGGCGCAGGAAAATCTGCCCGACCGGCCCAGTGATGTTGGCGGTGGTCCACTCCACCCATGGCGCTTCGCTCAAGCCGCCGAGATTGACCCATAAGCCGCCGATCAACCCGATGAGGAAGCCCAGGAAGATTTGCACATAAAGCGGTATGCCGGCCCGGGTCGCGTCCATGTCATCTCCCATCCGGGTCAGCTACCGCGTCGTATAGATCGTGTCCATGAAGCGGCCCCGTCGGCGGGCTTCGGCTTGATTTCACGCGCCGCGCCGCAGACAAGGCGGGCGAGGAGTTGCATGACATGTCCATTCTGCGCGCAGCCATCGGCGTCGGCGGCGGAGCGCTGTTGGCGCTGATCCTTTGGGCGGCGTTCGCCGGCCAGGATCTGCACGGCGGCTTCTTCACCCAGGTCGACGTGATCACCGCCCTGCCCTGGGGCATCGTCACGCTGGCCGATCTCTATCTGGGCTTTGCGTTGTTCGCGGCCCTGGTGTTCGTGGTGGAGAAGAGCCTGCTGCGCGCGGTTCTGTGGGCCGCGCCGGTGTTCTTTCTCGGGAATGTGTGGGCGGCCTTGTGGTTCGTGCTGCGGCTGCCGGAGCTGGCGCGCCGGATCAGCGTCAGCCC
>CAZMRN010000201.1:1988-4745 GCA_964568575.1 uncultured Caulobacteraceae bacterium | reverse complement strand
CCCGCCTCGTCGCGGATGGCGCGCGCGAGCCGCAAGCCCAGCGCGCGGGCCTCGTCGAGCGGCGCTGCGCCGAGCGCGATGGTTTCATCGCGCCGCCAGCGGTGTGCGCCATCGGGCGTGAACATTTCGCCGCTGAACTGAAGCCGCGCGCCGTCGACGATCCCGAGCGCGGCGATCGGCGTGCGGCATGAGCCGTCGAGCCCCTCGAGAAATGCGCGCTCGGCGGTGACGGCGGTCATCGTGGCTGCGTCGTTCAGCGCCGCGAAGCGGTCGATTTCGCCGCTGCGCGCGGTGATCGCCAGCGCGCCCTGACATGCGGCGGGCAGCATCGTCTCCACCGGAACAAGCGCCGTCGCGCGGTCGATAAGGCCCAAGCGCTTCATGCCGGCGACGGCCAGGAACGTCGCGTCGACGGCGCCGTCGAGCGCCTTGCTCAAGCGCGTGCCGACATTGCCGCGCAAGAGCGAAACGGCGAGATCGGGCCGCTGGTGCAGCGCCTGCGATTGGCGGCGCAGGCTGGCGGTGCCGATGGTTGCGCCATGCGGCAGATCGGCAAGCGTTTTCGCTTTGGCGGAAATAAACGCGTCGCGCGGATCCTCGCGCGCCGGCGCGGCCGCCAGCGCCACGCCTTCGGGCAGCTGCGTGGGCAGATCCTTCATGGAATGCACGGCGCAATCGATGCGGCCGTCGAGCAGCGCCTCGTCCAATTCCTTGGTGAACAGGCCCTTGCCGCCGGCCTCGAGCAGGGCGCGATCGGTGATGCGGTCCCCGGTGGTGGCGATCTCGATGATCGGCAGCGCGTCCTCCGCCACGCCGAAGGCGCGCGCCATCAGGCCGCGCGCCCAGCGCGTCTGCGCAAGAGATAAAGGCGAGCCGCGCGCGCCGATCCGAAGCAAAATCTCTGTCATCGCGGGCGACTAGTGCGGCGACACATAGGACGACACAAGCCCCAAAGGCGCCGCCGTCGTGCGCTTGGCGACGCGGATCACGATGCGCGACTGCACGTCCGACACCAGGCCCAGCGCCAGGATCTTGTCGCGCAGGAAGTCGTCATAGGCGTGCATGTCGGTGGTGACGATGCGCAGCATGTAATCGACCGCCCCGGTCACGGTCGCGCAATCGACCACTTCGGGCCATTTCTTCACCGCCGCCTCGAACTGATCGAGGTTGTCGCGCGTGGGCAATTGCAGCTTGACCGAGGCGACGACCTCGAAATTGAGGCCTAGCTTTTCGCGGTCAAGCAGCGTTACCTGACTGAGGATCACGCCGTTCTTCTTCAGGCGCTCGATGCGCCGCCAGCAGGGCGAGGACGACAGGCCCACGCGGTCGGCGATGTCGGCGATCGAGAGGCTGGCGTCCTGTTGCAGAAGATCGAGAATCTTGGCGTCGATCGCGTCGAGCTCTTCGGGCAAGTTATCCCCCATAACGGCTGAATCCGGGGCTTATATTGGTTGCATAATGCGCAGTTGGCGCTCATTAGGCAAGCAATTGCGCGAAAGATTGGCAAAAAACATCCAGAGTTGACTTGTCCGCCGGCGCCGCCCCGGCCAGGAGCGCCCATGAGCCGACGCATCGTGACCCTGGATGACCGTTACGCGCTGGAGACGGGCCGGGTTTTCCTGTCCGGGGTGCAGGCCCTGGTGCGCCTGCCGATCGACCAGCGCCGGCTCGACGCGCGGGCGGGCTTCAACACTGCAGGCTTCATCTCCGGCTATCGCGGCTCGCCGCTCGGCGGCTATGACCAGCAATTGCGCCGCGCGGAAAAATTTCTTCGGCCGCACAACATTCACTTCTGGGAGGGGCTGAACGAGGATCTCGGCGCCACCGCCGTGTGGGGGTCCCAGCAGGTCGGCGTGTTTCCCGGCGCCAAGGTCGATGGCGTGTTCGGCCTCTGGTACGGCAAGGCGCCAGGCGTCGATCGCACGGGCGATGTGTTCAAACATGCGAACTTCGCCGGTTCCGCGCGCCTCGGCGGCGTGCTTGCGGTGGCCGGCGACGACCACGCCTGCAAAAGCTCGACGCTGCCCTCGCAGTCCGAGTTCGCATTCATCGATGCTGAGATCCCAGTTCTCAATCCCTCCAGCGTGCAGGAGGTGTTGGATTTCGGGCTCTATGGCTGGGCGCTGTCGCGGTACGCCGGCGTCTGGACGGGGCTGATCGCGCTCGCCGACACCATGGATTCCGGCGCGGTGATCGAGGTCGGCCTCGATCGCTTTACAATCGTGACGCCGCCAGGCGAGGCGCTGCCGCCGGACGGCGTGTCGCTGCGCGGCGGCGACAAGCCGCTCGACAAGGAGCTGCGCCTGCGCCGCTTCAAATTGCCCGCAGCGCAAGCGTTCGTACGCGCCAACGCGCTGGATCGCGTCGTGCTGGAGAGCCCGCGTCCGCGTCTTGGCGTGATCGCAACGGGCCAGGGCGTGCGCGACGTGTTCGAGGCGTTGGAGGCGCTGGGTCTGTCGCCGCAACAGGCGGCCGATTGCGGCGTTGCGGCGTTCAAGGTCGCCATGCCTTGGCCGCTCGAGCCGACGCGCATCCGCGCATTCGCCGAACAGTGCGAGACGGTGCTGGTGGTCGAACACAAGCGTCCGCTCATCGAGCCGCAATTGAAGGAGGCGCTGTACGACTCGAACCGAAGGCCGTTGATCGTCGGCAAGCGCGACGGCGCCGGCGCGCCGCTTCTGTCGGATGTCGGCGCGCTCGGCATCCCCGACATCGCGCGCGCGATCCACGTGTTTCTACCCGAAAGCGCGCGCACCG
>CAZMRN010000201.1:0-1978 GCA_964568575.1 uncultured Caulobacteraceae bacterium | reverse complement strand
CAGGCCTATTTCGCGCGCGTCGAAACCAGCGCGGCGCGCGCGCGCGCGCTCGAGGCCGATGTGCATCGCAAGGCGCATTTCTGCTCCGGCTGCCCGCACAACACCTCCACCGTGACGCCGGAAGGCTCGCGCGCGCTCGCCGGCATCGGCTGCCATTACATGGCGACCTTCATGGGCCGCGCCGACATGACCTCGCAGATGGGCGGCGAAGGGGTGGCCTGGGTCGGGCAGGCGCCGTTCACGGAAGAAAAGCACGTCTTCGTCAATCTCGGCGACGGCACCTATTCGCATTCCGGCTCGCTCGCCATTCGCGCGGCGGTGTCGGCGAAGGTGAACATCACCTACAAGATCCTGTTCAACGGCGCGGTCGCCATGACGGGCGGACAGGACGTCGAAAGCGGACAGACCGTCGGCGATCTGGTGCACCAATTGCGCGGCGAAGGCGTCGCCAAGGTCGTCGTCGTCGCCGACGATCCGAAACGCCATGTGCAGCGCGGCGATCTGGGCCCGCTGGTGGAGGTGTTTCATCGCTCCAGGCTCGACGAAGTGCAGCGCCGCCTGCGCGACACGCCGGGCGTGACGGTGATCATCTATGGTCAGGTCTGCGCCACCGAGAAGCGGCGCAAGATCAAGCGCGGGCTGTTGCCCCCCGCCAACACGCGCGCCTTCATCAATGCGGCGGTGTGCGAAGGCTGCGGCGATTGCTCCAAGGTTTCGAACTGCTTGTCGGTGGAGCCGCTGGAGACCGAGTTCGGCGTCAAGCGCACCATCAATCAATCGACGTGCAATCAGGATCTGTCGTGCGTCGGCGGCTTCTGCCCAAGCTTCGTCACGGTCGAAGGGGGCGTGAACGCCAAGCGTTTGCGCGACAAGAAAACCATCGACGTCTCAGGCCTGCCGTCGCCGACAATGCCGGCGCTCGACGGGCCGTACAATCTTCTGTTCACCGGCGTCGGCGGCACGGGCGTGACCACCGTCTCGGCCATTCTCGGCATGGCCGCCCATATCGACGGGATCGCTGCGACCACGCTGGACATGGCGGGCTTGGCGCAAAAGGGCGGGCCTGTGACCTCGCACATCCGCTTCGCGCGCGCGCCCGCCGACATTCGCTCGGGCCGCACGCCCGCCGCGAGCGCGGATGCGCTGGTCGCCGGCGATCTGATCGTCGCGGCGAGCGCGGATGCGCTGCCGCTTTTGGATGCGCAGCGCACGCGCGCGGTCGCCAATGTCGACATCGCGCCGACGGCGGAATTCATCTTCGACCGCAACACGCGATTCGAAAGCCGGCGCCTGCGCGCGAAAGTGGAGCAGGCGGTCGCATCCTTCGCCGGGGTCAACGCCGAAGCGCTGGCGGAGGAGCATCTGTTCGATCAGCTCTACGCCAACATGATCCTCGTCGGTTTCGCGTGGGCGAAAGGGCTCATCCCGGTGTCGCATGAGGCCATCGTCGAGGCGATCACGCTCAACGGCGCTGGCGTGAAGGACAATCTCGCTGCGTTCGATCTGGGCCGCGTAGCGGCGCTGGCGCCGGAACGCTTGTCTCCGGTTGCGACGGCGCGCGCGCCGGCGGCTGCGCAGTCGCTTGACGATCTGATCGCGCACCGCGCCGCGCATCTGACGGCGTATCAAAACGAAGCCTACGCCGCGCGCTATCGCGATGCGATCGCTTATGTGCGCGCGCGCGAAGCCGCCGCCGGCCTGGGCGAGCGTTTCACACGCGCGGCCGCAATCAATCTCGCCAAGCTGATGGCCTACAAGGACGAATACGAAGTGGCGCGGCTCTACACCGACGGCGCCTGGTCGCGCGCGCTGCGCGAGACGTTCGGCGGCGATTTCAAGCTGCACCTGCATCTCGCGCCGCCGCTGCTCGCGCCCAAGGACGCGCAGGGCCGGCCGCGCAAGATGCGCTTCGGCGCCTGGATGCTCGGGGCGTTCGGCGTGTTGGCGAAACTGAAAGGCGTGCGCGGCACGGCGTGGG
>CAZMRN010000200.1:0-4750 GCA_964568575.1 uncultured Caulobacteraceae bacterium | reverse complement strand
CGATCGCGCCCGAGCGCACCAGCGTGTCGGTGATTTCGAGCGCCTGCTCGCCATTGTCCGGCTGCGACACCAAAAGATCGTCGAGATCGACGCCGAGCTTTTTGGCGTAGACGGTGTCGAGCGCATGCTCGGCGTCCACGAACGCGCACACCCCGCCGCTCTTTTGCGCCTCGGCGACGCAATGCAGCGACAGCGTCGTCTTGCCGGAAGATTCTGGGCCGAAGATCTCGACGACGCGGCCGCGCGGCAGGCCGCCGATGCCGAGCGCGATGTCGAGGCCGAGCGAGCCGGTGGACACCGCCTCGATCTCCACGGCGGCGTTTTTCTCGCCCATGCGCATGACCGAGCCTTTGCCGAACGCGCGCTCGATCTGCCCGAGCGCCGCCGCCAAAGCCTTCTGTTTGTCGGTCTCCATCTCTTCCACCAGCCTCAAAGCCGCCATTGTGATCGCTCCCTGTAGGCCTGAGTCCGACGCGAGGGCCAGTCCGCCGCGCGCATCATGCCGATGACCGCCCCAATGTACCTCTTTTGTTCTGGAACGCAAGAAGAACATGTCAGTACTGTCTCAGTTTCAATTTCGCCAGCGCTGACCCCGCCTTGAACTAGCCCCCGGCGCGGCGCATGCTTAGCGCTATGGATCGGCCCAAGGTCAGCTCGCGCATCTATAGCTATGAGTGCTCGTGGGCGCCGGGCCGCTTCGTGCGCCGCCCGCACCTGGCCTTGCGCTACGAGCTGATTGCGGATCCAGAAAGCCGCTTCACGCTCCGAAAGAACACCGACAGCGCCGCAGAAGCCTTGGCCCTCGCGCGCCGCTACGCCGCGCTTCTCATGACCGTTCACGTTCGCGACCGCACCCAACGGCGCGCCTATCTCACAGAGGCCATGCTGGAGCATCTGGCCGCCCAGGAGACGACCCCATGCCTACCGGACCAAAGGGCGAAAAGCGCCCTGCCGACGCCATCGCGCGCGCGATCAAGGTCGGCCGCATAGCCATTGGCGAAGACGAGGACACGCCGGCGCCCGATGACGGCAAGGACCCAAACGCCAAAGCGCTGGGGAAGAAGGGCGGCGCGGCGCGCGCGAAGGCGATGAGCCCAGAGCGCCGCGCGGAGATCGCTAAGAAGGCGGCGCAGCAGCGGTGGAAGAAGTAGCTGGATTTTGTTCCGCCAATATTTCTCCCAATACCGCCCAGTGCTGCCCCTTTTCGCGCATTTCCCACTTCAACAATCCGGGTCGCGCTATCGTGATCGGCAAGGGCGGTATACCGACGAAGGCAGAATTGGTGTTCTGCAGATCCATTGTTGCCTCTCCCGTCGCGACTTCTTCGTCGCTCGCAAGCACGCGAAACTCAAGTTCGTGTATGCCAAGCTTGGTTGGTCGAACTTTTGCGATAACGGACAACGCTATTGTAGCCGGGAACGAGTTTAGCAGCACACTAGCACCGTAGACGCCAATGATCAGGAGTTTGCCATTATCTTCACGCCTCGTTTGATCGCAAATTATGGCGTAATCAGTCTCGAAGGGCAAAGTCATGGCTTCGTGGAAACTGAGAGGTTCAGCATTGCTGCGGCGCTTGTGGACGCTGTAACTGGCGATAACATCTGAACGGTAGTGTGTGTTTCCGCAAAAGATTCTCGCCTTGGCTCCTTGTAGTGTGCGCCAGGATAGTTGCGACGTGGCCTATCGATTAATGACACTGACGCGGGCGCTAGTTCTTCGGATGAAATCCCTGCGAGTAGGTCCGAGAGCGTCTCAATAGTCCAGTTTCCCGGAGCGCCAAGAAGCCGAGTAACCACCTCAGGTGATCGATTGATACGACGAGCGAGCGCAGCTCGCGTGAGTCCGTTTTTTTCTTCTTCAAGAAATTTTTTGAGTACGTAATCATATAGACGCGACTTTGTTCGCTCCTGAAGGTACGCAAGCGTGTTTTGCGATATCGCATGATCGCCCGCTGAAACTTCAGACAAGAATGTAGTCGGCAGAGACGAAATCACTCGCGTTGCTCCCTGTATGTGGTCGATAGGGGTGGAACAGCCGTCTCCACGTTGCCTTGCACTCTCGAATTGCGAGCTCCCACTGTTTGGAGTTGCCATCACCCAGCGGCTCCCTGTCGATGAACGGCACCCGAACCGAACGCGGAGCTGGCGTTAGGGCTACAAAAACATCGGCACGTGCGAACGCGCCGAGCAATCGAAGCCCAGGCGAAGGATCGACGCTTCTGAAATCCCAAATCCCATCTATTGGAGCGTCGAGTAATCCAAACAGCGCGGAGTTGGCTCCATATGGCGACAGGGAAAGCGCAATTATGCGTCCCGACACAAACTGCTCCATATCGGCCCGCAGCCGTCCGCATCTTCGTGCAGTGCTTTCGTCTTCCCACGGCCCCTCTATCAGTCGCCAGATATCTTCGGACATGTACATCGCGCGCTCGACGGGATCGTCTGGCATGCGCGGATTAAGTTGGAATAGCTTCCCCTCCCTGACCCGCTCTTCTACCACGTCGTCTATTGACATATAAGTCAATCTTTCTTAGCCGCGAAGCACAGTCACCAGGCACGGGAGCGCGACAAAACGACTCAACTAACAATAGCTTAATCGTCCGACCTCGCAAAAGCGGTGCTTTGCTTGACGCTAAGCACGTAAATTCATATATTCCGGGCATGGCCAACGTCCTGCCCCTCGCGAAGTGCGTCCAAATCCTCTCCATGCTGTGCGAGGGGGTCTCGATGCGCGCGATCTCGCGGCTGGCGGGCGTGTCGATCAACACGGTCTCCAAGCTCCTGGTGGACGCGGGCGAGGCCTGTCTGGACCTGCATGACGAACTCGTGCGCGGCGTCGCCGCCCAGCGCGTCCAGTGCGACGAGATTTGGAGCTTCAACTACGCCAAGGAAAAGAACATCGCGACCGCGAAGGCCGCGCCTGCAGACGCTGGCGACATCTGGACGTGGACCGCGCTTGATCCCGACTCCAAGCTCATGCTGGCCTATGTCGTCGCAGGCCGCACGCCGGAAGCGGCGCACGCGCTCATGTCCGATCTTGCGGCGCGGCTGAGCGGGCGCGTGCAGCTCACCACGGACGGCCTCGGGATGTATCGCCGCGCCGTGGATTATGCCTTCGGCGAGAACGTCGATTTCGCGCTGCTCGTGAAGGTCTATGGCGAAGCGCCGGGCGCCGGCCCTGAGCGCAAATATTCCCCGCCCGTCTGCGTCGGCGCGCACAAGGTCGGCGCGATCGGCAACCCCGACCCCAAGCACATTTCAACGTCGCATGTGGAGCGCGCCAATCTCACGATGCGCATGGGCATGCGGCGCTTCACGCGCCTGACCAACGCGCATTCCAAGAAGTACGCCAACCACCTCTACGCGCTGGCGCTGTTCTTCATGCACTACAACTTCGTGCGCCAGCACAAGACGCACAAGCTTTCGCCGGCGATGGCGGCGGGCATCGCGGATCGGCTATGGAGCATGGACGACATCGTGGCGGCGATCGACGCCCGCGCCGAACCGGCCAAAAAGCGCGGCCCCTACAAAAAGCGGGCGGCCTGAAATTCAAACTGAGACAGTACCAACATGTCGGCGCGGCGCCGCGTCCGTCGCACGCTTCGCACGGGGTTCGCCGGCGTATCGCGCGACCGGCGGGCTAGCTGTTTTGCGCGGGTTCGTTCGGCCCGCTGCATCGGCGCGTCGATTGCGCGGTGCGGATCGTTTCCGATCGGGCTTGCAGCGCGCGCTCCGCTTCGGATTTCGCCATCGCGTTGCCGATGCCGTAATCGCCGAGAAAGCCCGCCACGGAGCGCCAATCGGTCCCGGCGGTTTCCGCGATTTGGGTGCGGGTGGTTTCAATTCTCTCCGCTTCGATCGCAAGCTCCCGGCAGGTCATGAGCGACGCCTCGCTCAAGGAAAGCGGCGTCGCGATAGGGTATCTCTTGGTGGCGCACGCGCCCAAGGCGATGGTCATCGCCGATACGACAAGGATCGCTTTCATGGGTGTGTTCGCCCTCCCGCTGGAGGCGCGACCCATACCGCGCGGCACAGCCATACGCAACTCATGATTGTATTTTTGGATTGATCGCGCTGGCCTTGTCGCACCGCCGGCGACGCTCGCCAAGCCGTCTGCGCCGCGTTAAATTAACCTCCGGGGCCGGGACCGGGGAGCGCGCATGAGCCAGACATTGGCGCCCGCACGGCCGGCCGGGCCGCCGCCGACCCTCGAGGCCGTCACGTTTTTCCGCATGAAGACGGCTGCGCTGCACGACGCTCCCACGCCGGAGGCCGACGAGCCCGTAGTCGTGCTGGTGTCCGGCGCCAATGGCGGGCTGATCGCGGTCGCGCCGGGCGCGCGGGTCATTGCCCTTGCGCAGGTGCGCGCCGGGGTGCGCGTGCGGTTTTTTGACCGCTGAAGCGGCGACGCGTGTTGCGCCGGCGCTTGTTCATGATATGTTCGCGGCGTTGATCCTGGAGTTCGCGCATGGCCGCCGCCCTCACCTTCTACACCAACCCCATGTCGCGCGGCCGGATCGCCCGCTGGATGCTGGAGGAGCTGGGGCAGCCCTATGAGACGGTCGTTCTGGAGTATGGCGGGTCGATGAAGGCGCCGGCCTATCTGGCGATCAATCCGATGGGCAAGGTGCCGGCGATCACGCATGGCGATGTGGTCGTCACCGAATGCGCGGCGATTTGCGCCTATCTGGCGGACGCGTTTCCCGCAGCCGGGCTTGCGCCCCCGCCGGGCCCGCCGGCGCGCGGGGCTC
>CAZMRN010000199.1:0-4760 GCA_964568575.1 uncultured Caulobacteraceae bacterium | reverse complement strand
GTCAGCGGCACGAGGCCCGGGCGCGGCGGCGCGATGGGCAGGCCGAAACGCTGCGCCAGGCGAAGCGCGATGTCGGTCGCGCCGAGTTTGGGGATCGACAAGCCGCCGGCGGCGAGCACGAGCGCCGACGCCTGCGCTGGCCCGCGATCGGTGTCGACGACGAACACATCGGCCTTGCGCACCGCACCGATCTCGACCTGCGTGCGGATCTCGACGCCGCCTGCGGCGCATTCGTCGAGCAGCATGCGCACGATCTTGCGCGCCGACCGGTCGCCCTCGCAGAACAATTGCCCAAGCGTCTTTTCGTAATAGGCGATGCGGTGCTTTTCGACCAAGGCGATGAAATCGCCCTGCGTGTAGCGGCTCAGCGCCGATCGCGCGAAATGTGGATTGCCGGACACGAAGCGATCCGGCGCGATGGCGCGATTGGTGAAATTGCAGCGCCCGCCGCCGGAAATCAGGATTTTCGCGCCGACTTCGGCGTTCCGCTCGAGCACGAGCACGCGCTTGCCGCGCTGGCCCGCCGTGAGCGCGCACATCAGCCCCGCCGCGCCGCCGCCGATGATGATGACGTCATAAGCGTCCATCGCGATGGGTGTAGCAGCGTTTGCGAGCGCGCGGTACGCGCGAGAGCTGGAGCGCGGACGACCCCGTCCGCGCGGCCGCGCCTAAAGCATGGACGAGGTCGTCCATGCTCCAGGCGCCGCTCGCGCGAGGCGAAGATTATTCCGCGGCGATCTTCGACAGCGCGCCCGTGTCGACGCCGAAATTGATCGTCTGCAGGTAACGGATGCCGTCCTCGGCAATGTCGTCGCCGACCATGCGGTCGCCTTCGGCCTTCAGCTCGTCGAGGTTCACGTACATCGCATAGAAGCTGCGCGTGCGGTCGGTGATGATGCCCGCGTTGAGCAGCGTCTTGACCAGAACGCGGAAGATGTTGGTCGATTCCTTCATCCGCTCGCGGCGTTCATCGTCGGTCGCGACCTTCTGGAACTCTTCCATCACCTTCATCGGGTCGAGGCCGAACTGGGCGTAAATGTCGGCCATCTGGTGCGGCGCGACGAGATTGAACAGCAGCGTCTGGAAGCAGTGCGCCGCCCAATTCTCGACGATCTCATGCTCTTCCGGCGACAGCTTCGGGATCGTGCGGTCGGCCCAGATCTTCCCGAACTTGTGGTGGAACGCCTCGTCGGTCATCACCAGCTGCGTCAGCTTGCGGGCGAGCGGATCCTTCCATTCGTTGTAAATCGTGGCGAAGGCGCCC
Source organism: uncultured Caulobacteraceae bacterium (assembly GCA_964568575.1). GTDB lineage: Bacteria > Pseudomonadota > Alphaproteobacteria > Caulobacterales > Aquidulcibacteraceae > RI-43. Next base: position 3,496 of record CAZMRN010000199.1, on the reverse strand, counting down.
ATGGCGAGCCCTTCGACCAGCATCTGCATGCCGACGATCTTCTTGTAGACTTCCGGCGCGTGCACGATTTCCTTCAAGAGATCGGCAAGCACCTGGCCGCACTCGCGCGGGCTGCCCCAGCGGGCCTTGATGTATTTCGCGAACGCCGTGACGTGGCGGCCTTCTTCGCGCGTCTGGTTGGCGGCGTATTCCTGCGCGCCGGGATCGCGCAGCACGTGGCACAGCGACGCCGAAAGATTGAGCGCGCCCTGCTCGCCGTGCAGGATCGCCGACAATTGCCAGCGCGCCATTTCATTGACGAAGCGGATGCGCTCCTTCGGCTTGTCGGCGAAATGGTCGCGCACGTAATCCGTCTCGAGCGCCGGGACCATATAGTCCGGCATGATCTGCTCGTTCTCGAGATCGAACGGCTCGCTGAAATCGATGTATTTCTTGTCCAGCGGATCCCAGAAATGGTCGTGCGTGGCGGAGATGATCTTATCGAACGCGGTCGAGCGGTTCATGTGGCGGTCGATCGCCAGCATCGCGCCGAAATCGGTCGGCGCCACGGCGTCGTAGACTTCGTCCTTGGTGATCTGGCGGGGTTCAGCGCCGTCAGCGGCCATCGATCGTCTCCCTCAATCTGGCGGCGGCCGCGCACGGGGCCGCTCTCGCGATGCCGCCAAACAAGCACGCCCCTGGGGAGAAATCAACAAAAATGACGCCAGCGTCACCGTTCACGGGGGCGCCTAGTCCCCCACATCCTCCACGCGCACCTCGACCTCCACGACGCGGTCGCCGCGCAGCACGGAGAGGCGCACCGGACGGCCGATGCCGGCGCTTTCGAGCGCGTTGGTGAAATCGGCCAGGCGGCGAACGGGCTGGCCGTTGGCGGCGGTGATCACGTCGCCCAGCACGCCGCGGCGCAGATCGGTGCCGCGCAGGCCGGCGCGGGCGGCGGGCGAGCCGGACTGGACGCCATAGATGATGATCCCCTCCAGCCCCATCCGCGCCGAGACGCTTTCGTCGGCGGCGATGATGCCGATGCCCGGCGTCGGCACCCGGCCGGAGCGGATCAGCTCGGTGGCGACCCGGTTCACCGTGTCGATGGGGATGGCGAAGCCGATGCCGGCATAGGCGCCTGAGGGCGAGAAGATCGCCGAATTGACCCCGATCACGCGGCCGGCGCTGTCGAGCAGCGGGCCGCCGGAATTGCCTGGATTGATCGCCGCGTCGGTCTGGATGACGTTGGCGATCTCGCGGCCCGAGGCAGTCGGCAGGCGCCGCTCCAGCGCCGAGATCACGCCGGTGGTGAGCGTGTGGTCGAGGCCGAACGGATTGCCGATCGCGTAGGTCGATTGGCCGACCTGCAGCGTCGCCGATTGGCCGATCGCGGCCGGCGGCGGCAGGCGCTCGGCGCCCTGCAACCGCAGCACGGCGATATCGTAATTCGGCGCGCGGCCGACGACCTGCGCGCGCAGCGTGTCGCCGCCGACCAGGCGCACCAGCACCGTATTGGCCCGCCCCACGACATGGGCGTTGGTGACGATGTGGCCGCGATTATCCCATACGAAGCCGGAGCCGGAGCCGACCGCCTCGACGCCGGAAATCGATTGCGCGACCTGGACGACCTGCACCACCGACGGCGCCGCCGCCTCGAAGATGCGGATGGTCGACAATTCGCCCGACGCGAACTCGCCGCGCGCCGCGATCTGGCGCAGCGACGGCGCGCCGGCCTGCTGCGCCTGGATGGAGGCCGGCACCAGGGGCTGCACCACGATCGCGGCGATCACGCCCGCGACGGCGCCGCCGACGATCCAGGCCCAACGCTCGCGCTTCATCCTCAGCCTCCGATGCGACGACCGCCGATGCACGGCAAATGCGTCGTTTACATGATCCCGCGGCGAAACCGCGTTAGTTTGGGTCCATGTACGCCAATGCCGCCGCCCCCACGATCGACGATATCGCCGCGCTCGCGGAGGCCGCCTGGCGCAGCCTGCCGGCCGCCTTCCGGGACCTGGCCGGCGACGTCGCCATCCATATCCTCGATTTCGCGGAGGACGAGGTGCTGCGCGATCTCGACATCGAGGACCCTTTCGACCTCACCGGGCTTTATGTCGGCGTCGATCTCACGCAGCGCTCGATCATGGACCCCACGCCCAGCCAGCCGCGCGTGTTCCTCTATCGCCGGCCGATCCTGGACGAATGGATCGATCGCGGGGACGAGCCGCTCGGCCATCTGGTGGCGCACGTGCTGATCCACGAGATCGGCCACCATTTCGGCCTCAGCGACGAGGCGATGGACGCGCTGTTGGATCAGGCCGACGAGGTCTAACGGTCGTCCATCCGGCTGACCGGCACGGCGAGACGGTCGTTCATGCCCAGCCGGGCGCGGCAGAGCTCCTCTGGGCTGTCCATCTGCGGCCGCAGCGGGTCGCCGTCGGCGGCGCGCTGGGCCCGGAGGACGCAGCGGTCCCAGGCGCGGATGTCGCGCATCCTCTCGGTCGTGGTGCGGGGATCGTCAGGGACCGCGGGGCCGGGGCGCTCGCCGGGCACCACGATGGTCGGCCCCGAGGGCGCGGGCGCCGCGCCCTCCTGCGCCTGGGCGCCCGCCGCACAGCCGACGCAAATGGCCGTCGCCGCCAGAAAAACCCGCATCATCACAACGCTCCCAGGCTATGGCGACGCCCTAAAGGCGGCTCGCGGCAAGATCAGGGCGGCCGATCTTTAAGGGCGCCGCATCGAGAAAACCTGCGCGGGCGCGATACAGTTGCCCGCGGCGAGAACAGTCATTGCGGGCGAGGCGAAAGCATTTCGCCACACTTTGCGCACATTCCCTCGCGCGGCGCGCGCATCGCGCCAGACTTCGAGATGGCGGAAACCGCTTCAGCCGATGGTTTCGAGAATGAATATTTTGTCAGAAAACTTCATTCCGCTTTTATTTCCGAATGTTGGTCAATAATGACGCATTCCGAACATTACCGTCGGACGGATTGACCTCAGGATCGTCTTGCGTTTAGCGGTTCGCGGGGGCTTTGAGAGAGGGTTAGAGAATGCGTTTTTTCAAGCTGGTGGCGATCGCGGGACTCGCGGTGACAGCCGCCGCCTGCGCCAGTCGCACCGGCGATCAAACGATCGCGGAATATTGCGCCAATCCCGACCGCGCCAATTATGACATCTGCAAACAACATGCGGACACCGAAAATGTGCGCACCACGCTCAGCGGCCGGATCGCCGAAGTGTTCGGCGTCGCCACCGACGCGCGCGCGCGCGCCGATCGCGCGCAATCCACCGCCGATCAAGCCATGGCGCGCAACATGCAGTGCGAAACCCGCACGCTGAACAATCGCCAGACCGGCTCTTGCGAAAACGGCTACACGCTGACGAGCTGCACGCAGACGCGCTACACGACGCGCGCCGGCGGCATGGCGATCCTGCGCTCGATCAACGATTCCGAGTGCCGCTTCAATAGCCGCGTGCTCGAGATGCAGGTGCGCTGCTGCTATGTCGGCGCGAC
>CAZMRN010000198.1:0-4821 GCA_964568575.1 uncultured Caulobacteraceae bacterium | reverse complement strand
GGGTGCGACATAGCCTAAAGCGCGCCGGCGCGCGACAGGATGCTCCTATGACAGACAATCCCCTCGATTTCACCGGCAAGCGCGTGCTCGTCGTCGGCGGCGCCAGCGGCATCGGCAACGGCATCGCCCACGCCTTTCGGCGCAGCGGCGCGCGCGTCATCGCCACCGGCACGCGCGCGCGCGCCGCCGACTATGACCCTGCGGAAGGCTCCGATCTCGCCGGCCTCGATTTCGTCAGCCTCGACGCGGCGGATTTCGCCGCCGTCGACGCGCTCGACGTACCCGACCCGCTCGACGTTCTGGTGCTGTCGCAAGGCGCGGTGCTCTATCGCCGCCAGGAATTCGCGATGGAGGGCTTTCAACGCATCGTCGACGTCAATCTCAATTCGGTGATGGCGTGCGCGCTGCGCTGCAAGGCCGCGCTGTCGGCCGCGAACGGCGCAATGATCATCATCAGCTCCACCGCCGCCTTCCACGCCACGCGCGGCAATCCCGCCTACAACGCCTCGAAAACCGCGCTCATCGGCCTGACGCGCACCTTGGGCGAAGCCTGGGCGCGCGAGGGCGTGCGCGTAAACTGCATCGCGCCGGGCCTTGTGGACACCAAGCTCACCAAGGTCACCACCGAAAATCCCGAACGCCTCGCGGCCAGCCTGCAGCGCATTCCCGCCGGCCGCCTTGGCACGCCCGACGACATGGCCGGCGCGGCGTTGTTTCTCGCCTCATCCTTGTCGGCGTATGTCTATGGCCAGACCATTCCCGTCGATGGCGGCTTGATCCTGTCCTGATCGGAGGCGCCGTGACCACCGCACCCTTCGCTTTTCCCAATGCGCGCGGCGAAACGCTCGCCGGCCGGCTGGAGACGCCGGACGGGCCGACGCGCGCGGTGGCGATCTTCGCGCATTGTTTCACCTGCAGCAAAGAATCAGCCGCCGCCGTGAGGGTGTCGCGGGGGCTCGCCGCGCGCGGCTGGGCCGTGCTGCGCTTCGACTTCGCCGGCCTTGGCGCCAGCGCGGGCGAATTCGCCGACACGAATTTCTCCTCCAATGTCCAAGACATCGCCGCCGCCGCAGCGCGCCTGCGCAGTCTGGGCATGGCGCCGGCGGCGCTGATCGGCCATTCGCTCGGCGGCGCGGCCGTGCTCGCCGCCGGCGCGCTGGTTCCCGACGTGCGCGCGATCGCATGCATCGGCGCGCCCAGTTCGGTCGAGCATGTGACGCACAATTTCGCCGCAGCGCTCCCCGCCATCGAGGGCGAGGGCGAAGCGGAGGTCACGCTCGGCGGCAAGCGCTACACCATCCGCCGGCAATTGCTGGAGGACCTGCGCCTGCACGACATCGAGGCGCGCGTGGCCGGCCTCAAGCGCGCGCTGTTGGTGCTGCACGCCCCGCGCGACGAGGTGGTGGGCATCGAGCACGCGACGCGTATTTTCGTCTCTGCGAAACATCCCAAAAGCTTCGTGTCGCTTGATACCGCCGATCATTATCTCGTGCGCGCCGCGGATGCGGAATACGCCGCAGCCATCATCGCCGCGTGGGCCGAGCGCTATATCGCGCCGGGAGCGGCGGCGTGATCCGGCTGCATCATTGCGCCGGCGCGCGCTCGTTCCGCGCCTTGTGGGCGCTGGAGGAAGCGGGCTGCGCCTATGAGCTTGCGCTGATGCCGTTTCCCCCGCGCGCGCTGGTGGCGGATTATCTCAAGCTCAATCCGCTCGGCACCGTGCCGGTCCTGTTCGACGGCGCGGCGCGCATGACCGAAAGCGCGGCGATGGCGCATTACATCGCGGCGAAATATGGCGCGGCCGACCTCGTCGTCGCGCCGCAGGAGCAGGCTTTCGCCGACTACCTCAATTTCCTGCACATGGGCGAGGCGACGCTGACGTTCCCGCAGACCATCGTGCTGCGCTACACGCGCCTCGAACCGCCCGAGCGGCGCGCCGCGCAAGCGGCGGAGGATTACCGCAAATGGTTCCTGTCGCGGCTGCGCGCGGCGATGACCATGACCGGCGAGACCTACGCCTGCGCCGATCGCTTTACGATGGCGGACGTGTCGATGGGCTATGCGCTGCTGTTGGGCGAAACGCTCGGCCTGCGCGACGCCTTCCCGGACAAGGCGGGCGCCTATCTCGACCGCCTGCGCGCGCGCGACGCGTTCCAGCGCGCGCTGGCGAAAGAGCGGTGACGCCCTCCTTCTCCCCTTGTGGGTTCGAGGCGTAAGCGATCGATCCGGGGGATCGATTGCAGCCGAGAAGGGTGCGCCGCGCGTTTGCAGCGCATCCTCGCGCCGCTCGGCCCTCGCGAAGGCGAGGGCCCATCGCGTGAGAAAACCGTCGGCTTGTGTGCGGAGTGATGGGCCCTCGCCTTCGCGAGGGCCGAGCGTTTAATCGTTGCGATTTATTTTGCGCTTTTCCACATAACTAGACGCACGCGCCGCATCACCCGTCGATGTCGCGATGGCGCGTCTCGGGCAGGAACAGCGCGCCGAACGCCAGCGTGAACGCGGCGATGGCGACGGGGTACCACAGCCCGGAATACATGTTCCCTGTCGCGGCCACGATCGCGAACGCCGTCGTCGGCAGGAAGCCGCCGAACCAGCCATTGCCGATATGATAGGGCAGCGACATCGAAGTGTAGCGGATGCGCGTGGGGAACACCTCGACCAACAGCGCCGCGATCGGCCCGTACACCATCGTGACGTACAGCATCAGCACGCTCAACAGCGCCACCACGAGCACGCGGTCGATCGCGGCGGGATCGGCTGCGGCGGGATAGCCGACCGCATCGAGCGCGGCGCGCGCCTCGGTCTGGAACGCGGCGATCGCGGCTTTGCGCTCGGTCTCGCTCATCCGCGCGACGTCCGGCGCAGCGATCGCCGCCTCGCCGATCGCGATTTGCGCGACGGCGCCCCCAGGCGCAGCCTCTGTCGCGTAGGACACCCCGGCGCGCGCGAGAAACGCCTTGGCCACGTCGCAGGATTGTTCGTCGAACGCGTTGCGCCCGACAGGGTCGAACTGGAACGCGCACGCCGCAGGATCGGCGCGCACGAGGACAGGGCTTTGCGCCTGCGCCCGCGCGAGCGCGGGGTTGGCGGCGTATGTCAGCGCGTTGAACAACGGGAAATACGTCAAGGCCGCCAGCGCGCAGCCGGCGAGAATGATCGGCTTGCGGCCGATCTTGTCCGACAGCCACCCGAACAGGATGAAGAACGGCGCGCCGATCGCCAGCGCGATCGCCACCAGCGCGTTGGCGGTGAAGCCGTCGACCTTCAGCATCCGCTCGAGGAAAAACAGCGCGTAGAATTGCCCCGTGTACCAAACCACCGCCTGCCCCGCGACCGCGCCGAACAACGCGATCAACACCAGCCTCAAATTGCTCCAGCGCGCAAACGAATCGGCCAGCGGCGCCTTCGATGTCGCGCCTTGCGCCTTCATGCGCGCGAAGGCGGGGCTTTCGGCGAGTTGAAAGCGGATCCACAACGACACGCCCAGAAGCACGATCGAGGCGAGAAACGGAATGCGCCAGCCCCACGCCGCGAAATCCGCCGCGCTCATCGAAGCGCGCGTCGCCATGATCACGACCAGCGAGAGAAACAGGCCGAGCGTGGCGGTGGTTTGGATCCACGACGTGTAAAGACCGCGCCGATGCGGCGGCGCGTGCTCGGCCACATAGGTGGCCGCGCCGCCATATTCCCCGCCGAGCGCCAGGCCCTGCAACAGGCGCATCGCCACCAGGATGATCGGCGCCGCCACGCCGATGTCGGCATAGCTCGGCAACAGGCCGACCACGAAGGTCGACACGCCCATGATCGCCATCGTGACCAGGAAGGTGTTCTTGCGCCCGACCAGATCGCCGATGCGGCCGAACACCAGCGCGCCGAACGGGCGCACCGCAAAGCCCGCCGCAAACGCCGCGAGCGCAAAGATGAAGCCGGTGGTTTCGTTCACGCCGGAGAAAAATTGCGCGGAGATGACGGCCGCCAGCGAGCCGTACAGATAGAAATCGTACCACTCGAACACCGTGCCCAGCGACGAGGCGGCGATCACCCGCGTTTCGCCGCCGGCCTTGACTTTCTCCGCGTCGCTCATGATCCCTCCGCGCTCGCCTCACCATGCGCGCGCGTTCGCACTAAGTGCAAATCCGCCGTCGCGCCGAACCCACGGCGCAGTGATCGGCGGCGCAAGCGCATGCGCATGCCTCGGTGAAGTCCCGACGTCGCCCCCTCAGACCGCTTCGCGGCCAGCTCCCCCGTAAACGGGGGAGCAAAAAGCAGCGCCTCTTTCTTCCCCCGCTTGCGGGGGAAGTGGCCGGCGAAGCCGGTCGACGGGGGCGACCGCGCTGCGCCATCACCCCCAATCACACCGCCGTCGCGGCCCCATTGACCGCCAGCGCCCCGCTGTTAGACGAGCCGCAATGCTCAGTCTCGCCCTCGCCGCGCTCGGCGGCTACCTGCTCGGCTCGATCCCGTTCGGCCTGCTGCTGACGCGCGCGGCGGGCCTCGGCGACATTCGCAATGTGGGCTCGGGAAATATCGGCGCCACAAACGTGCTGCGCACCGGGCGGCGCGACATCGCGTTCGCCACGCTCGTGCTCGACGCCGGCAAGGCCGCGGCCGCGCTGCTGATCGCGCGCGAGATCGCCGGGCCGGAAGCGGGATTCGTCGCCGGCGGCGCGGCTTTTCTGGGCCATTGCTTTCCGGTCTGGCTCGGCTTCAAGGGCGGCAAGGGCGTGGCGACCTTCTTCGGCGTGCTGTTCGCGGGGCTCTGGCCGGTGGCGCTCGTCGCGGCGGCGGCGTGGCTGGCGACGGCGGCGATCGCGCGCATTT
>CAZMRN010000197.1:0-4827 GCA_964568575.1 uncultured Caulobacteraceae bacterium | reverse complement strand
CGTCGCGCAGGACGCCGCGCGCTCCCTGGTGGGACGCACGGTCGCCGAGGTGGAGCAGGACCTCATTCTGGAGACGCTGACGCATTGCCTCGGCAACCGCACGCACGCGGCGAACATTCTCGGCATCTCCATTCGCACGCTGCGCAACAAGCTGAAGCTCTACAGCGATGCAGGGCTCGAGATACCGCCGCCCGCCACGGGCCAGGCCGCCTAACCGATAGGATCGCGATATGGTCGATCTCGCCCAGGCGCCCCCGCGGGCGCAAGGACTGAACGTCTCCGGCGTGCTCGGCGCAGTGATGCGCGGCGAGATCGCTCTCGCCGCCGGCGTGCTGGCGATCCTGACGATCATGCTGGTGCCGCTGCCCGCCTGGGCGCTCGATTTTCTGCTGGCTTTGTCGATCAGCAGCTCGATCCTGGTGCTCATCACCGCGTTGTTGATCAAGAAGCCGCTTGAATTCACGGCGTTTCCTGCCGTTTTGCTGCTCACCACCCTGTTTCGCCTGGCGCTTAATATCGCCACCACGCGGCTCATTCTCTCCGAAGGGCAGGCGGGGCCGCATGCGGCGGGCGACGTGATCGCCGCCTTTGGCGATTTCGTGATGGGCGGCAATTTCGTGATCGGCGTGATTGTGTTCGCGATTTTGGTGATCGTGAACTTTATCGTCATCACGCGCGGTTCGTCGCGCATCGCCGAGGTTGCGGCGCGCTTCACGCTGGACGCCATGCCCGGCAAGCAGATGGCGATCGACGCGGATTTGTCGGCAGGGCTGATCAATGAAAACGAAGCGCGCATGCGGCGCAAAGCGCTGGAGGACGAATCCAGCTTCTTCGGCGCGATGGACGGCGCCTCGAAATTCGTGCGCGGCGACGCCATCGCGGGCCTGCTGATCCTCGCGATCAACATCATCGGCGGCATCATCATCGGCGTGACCAGCCACGGCCTCGATATCGGTCAGGCCGCAGACACCTATGTTCGGCTAAGCGTCGGCGACGGCTTGGTCAGCCAAATTCCCGCGCTGATCATCTCGGTCGGCGCGGGCCTGCTCGTGTCGAAGGCTGGCGTCGACGGCGCAGCCGACAAGGCGTTGGCGCAGCAATTGTCGGGTTATCCGCAGGCGCTGGGCGTCGTGTCGGTGTGTGCGGGATTGGCGGGCGTGCTGCCCGGCATGCCGCTTATTCCGTTCTGGGCGCTGTCGATCGCGACAGGCCTGCTCGCATGGCGGTTGTCATCGGCGCGCAAGATCGCCGAGGCGAAAGCGGCCGAGCCCGCGCCCGTCGCCCCGACCCAGGAGGAGACGCCGCAAGCCGCGCTGGCGATGGACGAGGTGCGCATCGAATTGGGCTTCGGTTTGCTGCCGCTGCTGAACGACGTGCAGGGGCGCAGGCTGACCGATCAGATCAAAGCGCTGCGCAAGACCTTGGCGCAAGACATGGGCTTTGTGATGCCGAGCGTGCGCATCCTCGACAATGTGCAGCTTGCGCCCGACGCCTACGGCATTCGCGTGCGCGAGATGGAGGCCGGGCGCGGCAAGCTCAAGCTTGGCGCGCTGCTGGCGATGGATCCGTCGGGCCGCGGCGTCGCGCTGCCGGGAGATGCGGTGAAGGAGCCCGCCTTTGGTCTCGACGCCACGTGGATCGACGAAAGCGCACGCGAAGAGGCGAATTTCCGCGGCTATACGGTGGTCGATCCCGCGACCGTGCTGTCGACGCATCTCACGGAAGTCATCAAGGAGCACATGCCCGAGCTGTTGACGTTCGCGGAAGTGAAGAAGCTGATCAAGGAATTGCCGAAGGAGACGCAATCGCTTCTCGATGACGTCGCGCCCTCGCACATCTCCTGGTCCGGCGTGCAGCGCGTGCTGCAAAATCTGTTGGCCGAACGCATCTCCATCCGCGATCTGGGCGCCATCGTGGAGGCGATCGCCGAGGCTGCCCCGTCCATGAGCGATCTGATGCAGATCACTGAACACGTTCGCGCGCGCCTCGCGCGGCAAATCTGCTTCCAGCACCGCAATGCGGACGGCGCGCTGCCCATCCTGACGCTCTCGCCCACTTGGGAGCAGACTTTCATCGAAGCGCTCGTGGGAGAGCGGCACGAGCGCCGCCTGGCGCTTGCGCCGTCGAAGCTGCACGATTTCGTCGGCGATGTGCGCGTCGCCTTCGAGAAGGCGGCGCAGGCGGGGGAGACTCCGGCTTTGCTCACCTCTCCGCTGATCCGGCCTTATGTCCGCTCGCTCATCGAGCGCTTCCGCCCGCTCACCACGGTGATGAGTCAGGCGGAGGTGCATCCCAAGGTGCGTTTGAAGGCGATGGGGATCGTTTAGTCCGGCTGCGCCGTCTGCGCCTTCAGCCAAGCCAGATACGAGGCGTCGGCGAAGGTGATCGGGGCGGCGATGATTTCGGGCGTGTCGTAGCTGTGCAGCGCCCTGATGCGGGCTGCGGCCTTGTCTTGCAAATCCTCGCGCGTCTTGATCAGCAGCAGGATTTCTGGCTGCGCTTCGAGCGCGCCGCGCCATTCATAGACGCTGTCGACGCTCAGGCGCTGAACGCAGGCGGCCAGCCGCTCGCGCACCAGCGTTTGCGCGATGGTTGCGGCTTCCTCGGGGCTGCCGCACGTCGTCATGAGCATCGCCGCGCCGGTCATGACGGGCGAAAGCGTACGCGCATGGATTTGAGGCCGGAGATGAAGGTGGAGGCGAGCCATTCCGGTTCGCCGTCGAGCCTGATGTCCTTGAGGCGCGTCAGCGTCTCGCGCAGCATCGCATCGATCTCGAGACGCGCGATGTGTTGGCCGAGGCAAACATGCGGACCGCCCCCGAACGCGATATGGGCGCTGGCGTCGCGATCGAGCTTGAACGCGTCCGGCGCGTCGAACACGTCAGGATCGCGGTTGGCGGCGCCGAAATACATCACGACCTTGTCGCCTTCGCGGATCGCCGCATCGCCGATGCGCGCATCCCGCCTCGCGGTGCGCCGCATATAAATGACGGGCGAGGCGAAGCGCAGCGCCTCCTCGCGCGCGGACGGCAGGCGCGCTTCGAGGTCCGCCATCAGCCAAGCATATTGCGCGGGGTTCCGGCATAAGGAGAGCATCGCCGTCGACAACAGATTGCGCGTCGTGTCGCCGCCGGCGTCGATGAGCAGCAGAAAGAACAGCAGGAATTCCGGGTCGCTGATCCGTTTGCCGTCGACCTCGGCGTTGAGGATGCGCGTGGCGAGATCGTCGCCAGGGTGAGCGCGCTTCTGCTCGATCACATTGTGTGCATAGGCGAACATTTTCAGCACCGCTTCGCGCCCCGCGCCGGGCGGCACGCTGTCGGGATCGGAATGGATGATTTCGGTCAGCGCGTAGAGATCGCGCCCATCCTCGAGCGGTAAGCCCATCAATTCGGCGATCACGAAGGACGGCATTTCGCCCGCAACGTCCTGCACGAAGTCGCATTCGCCGCGATCGATCACCGCGTCGATGATGCGCCGCGCCAGCGCCTGCAGCCGCGGCGCCCGCAGCGCAGACGCTTCGCGCGTGAACTCGCTGCGGATGAGCTTGCGGAACGCGGTATGCTGCGGCGGATCCATCATGAGCATCATTTTCGCCTCGCCGAAGGCGGGCTCGTCGGGGGCGGGGTCCGCGATCATGATGGTGGGCGAGGAGGAATAGGTTTCAAAGTCGCGATCGACGGCGACCACGTCGGCATGGCGGGTGACCGCCCAGAAGCCGGGCCCATTCTTTTCGGGGTTCCAATAAACCGGCGCGTGCGCGCGCAGCCAGGCATAGGCCTCCGCAGGGTGCCCGTGGGCGAACAGGGCCGGGTCGGTGAGGTCGATCCGCATCGCAGCGCTCCACGCAAAGCGCGAGCATGGCGCCGGCGGGGAGGGGCGGCAACGGCGCCGCCGCCCGCCTTGACGCCGCCGCGTTTCCCCGCTTGACCGGCGGCCATGCTGCGTCCCGGCCTCATCATCGCCGCCATCGTCTTCGCGCTTGACCAGGCGTCGAAGGCGTGGGTTCTCAACGGCCTCCGGTTCAGCCCGCCGGGCTGCCTGGAGAACCATGTCGGCTGCGGCTACATTCCGATTTCGCCGATCTTCGACCTGCGCATGGTGTGGAATTACGGGGTGTCCTTCGGGATGCTGCGGGCTGACAGCGGGTTTGCGCGCTGGGCGCTGGTGGCGATGTCTGCGGCGATCGCAGGGGTGTTCCTGTGGTGGCTGAAGGACACCAAGAGCCGCCTGACGGGCATCGCGCTCGGCCTCGTCATCGGCGGCGCGCTCGGCAACATGATCGACCGCATCCGCTTCGGCGCGGTCGCGGATTTCTTCGACTTTTCCGGACTTTACTTCCCGTGGGTGTTCAATGTCGCGGATTCCGCGATCACCGTCGGGGCGGCGCTGCTGGCGCTCGATTTCGCGCTGGGAGGGGAGAAGAAGGCCGAGGCGGCGGCCGCGCCCCAGAACCGTCAAGAACCGCCCTCACAACCGGAGCGTCCCGCCTAGCGGCGGCCAAATCTAACGGGCCTGCAAGGCCGCCTTGGCGTGCGGCGGCGGCGCAGCTAGAACCCGAAGCGATCGAGGAGAGCGAACGCCCATGACCAAGCCTTTGACGGTTCTCGCGGTGTTGGCCGCGGCCACGGCGGCCTCTGGGTGCGGCGGGTTCAGACAGGCGCTGGGCGCTGAAAAGGTCGCGCCCGACGAGTTTCGCGTGGTGACGCGCGCGCCGCTGCAATTGCCGCCGGATTATTCGCTGCGTCCGCCGCGCCCGGGCGAGGCGCGTCCGCAGGAGCGTCCCGCCTCTGAGGAGGCGCGCGCGGCGCTGTTCGGCCAGGATCT
>CAZMRN010000196.1:0-4894 GCA_964568575.1 uncultured Caulobacteraceae bacterium | reverse complement strand
GTCCAGATGTCGCGATGGCCGTCGCCGTCCCAGTCCGCCGCGGTGGTGAGATAGACGTCGGGCATGAATTGCGGCTGCCCCAGCGCGCCCGCCCAGGACGACCGCAATTCCTGCGGCCCGGCATAGCCGCGCTCCACCATCTCGATCAGGGCCAGGAGATAGGTCTCGAATTGCTGACGGCGGCGGCCCTCGAAGGCGAGCGTGGCGAGCGCGCTCGGCGCCTCATAGGGCAGCGCGGCGCGGCCGAAATCGCTCTCCAGGCCCCAGATGCCGAGGATGATGTCGGGATCGACGCCGTAGCGCCCGGCCACCTGCTGCAGCACCGGCCCCAGCTCCGCGCGGCGCTGGCGGCCGCGCTCGATGCGGGACGCCGAAACCGCGCGGTTCACATAATCCCAGACCGGCGAAACGAATTCCGGCTGGCGGCGGTCGGCGGCGATGACGTCGTCGTCGGGCGCAAGGCCGCTCAGCAGGCGGCGGACGATCTCAGGGTCGCGCCCGCGCGCGACGGCGCGTTCAGCGAAGCCCGCCCGCCAGGCGTCAAACCCGACATCGCCGGAGGACGCGAAGCTGGGCGCCGACTGCGCGCAGGCCGGCGCGGCGAAGGCGGCGAACATCGCCGCCAGGGCGAGAAGGAAGCGGCGTGCCATTGTGCATCCCCATGCCGGCAAAAGGCGTTGCCCTGCAATGGCGACGCCAATGTGGCGACGGGGCCTGGTCAAGCTGCGAGCAGATCCTTCACGCGCTGCACCAGCTGCTCCATGGTCACCGGCTTGGACATGTAACTGACGCGATAATCCTCAAGGATCTTCGAGAAGCTTTCCGGCGCATAGCCCGACAGGAACAGCACGCGCGCGCCGCCGATCATCTCGGGCCCGGCATGTTCGATCATTTCCGAGCCCGACATCACCGGCATGGATTCATCGGAGATGATGACGTCGAAGCCGCCGGGCGTGCGGCCGAGGATCTCCAGCGCCTCCTCGCCATGTTCGGCCTCGACCACTTCATAGCCGCACTCGACGAGATTGCGCGCAATGGCGCGGCGCACGCCGGCCTGGTCTTCGACGAACAGGATTCGACCACGGCCTGACACGTCCTTGCTCGGCCGGTTGAGCGCAGCGCGCTCGCGCTCAGCCATCTGCTCGATCTCGTCCGGCGTCGGCTCGTATTCGGGCAGATAGATGCGGAAGGTCGTGCCGGCGCCGACGCGGCTTTCAAAAAAGATGTAGCCGCCCGATTGCTTGACGATGCCGTAGCACGAGGCGAGGCCGAGGCCGGTGCCCTTGCCCTGCTCTTTGGTGGTGTGAAAGGGGCGAAAGATTTTCGCCTGATGCTCGGGCTTGATGCCCATGCCGCTGTCTTGGATCTCGATCAGCGCATAGACTCCGTCCTCGATCGGGTGATGGCCGAGCGCGCGCGCCTCCTGCGCGGTGGTGCGCGCGGTGCGGATCGCGAGGCGCCCGTCGCGCGGAATGCCGCCGCCCTTGGGCGTCATCGCGTCGCGCGCATTCGTGGCGAGGTTCACCAGCACGCGCTCGATCTGAGTCTTGTCGACCTTCACATAGGGCAGGTCGCGGCCATGCTTGAGATCGAATGAAATCGCCGCGCCCATGACGCGCCGGATCAATTCCTGACGCTCGCCGATGAAGTCGGCGACCTTCACCACTTCGCGCTTAAACGTCTGCTGTCGCGCATAAGCGCGCAGCATCTCGGACAATTCCTGCGCGCTGGTGGCGTGGTCGCGGATTTCGCGCAGCAGCGGGTAATCGGCGTCGCCGACCGGATGGCGCAGCAGCAACGATCCGCAGGTCTGCATCACGACCGTGAGCAGATTGTTGAAATCATGCGCGACGCCGGCGGCGAGCTCGCCGATCTCGCGCATCTTTTCGCTTTGCGCCAAGCGCTGTTCGAGTTCGCGCTGGTCGGAGACATTGACGACATAAGCGATCGCGCCGCCCTCGACGCCGCGCGCGAATTGCACATGCACCGACGCCGAAGACGCGCCCGCAAGCTGCAATTCGATCGGATCGGCGCCGGCGGCGCGCAAGCGCTGCGTCAGCGCATTGGCCCCTTCCGAGGCGTCGAACAGATCGGCGAAGTGCGCGCCGGGCGCGGCGCGGCCGGAGGTCATGTCCATCAGCGCCGGATTGGCGTCGAGGATCGAGGCCGTGGCGGGATCGGCGCTGTCGAGCACCGCGGCGCCGAATGGCGCGTGCTGGAACACGATGTCGGGCGCGGCGACCGGGCGGGCGCCGGTCTGCTCGGCTTGCGGCGGGGCGAAGGGGGCCTCGTCGTCGGCGAAGAACACCAGCGTGCGCATGGCGCTGTCGGCGTCGGCGCCGAGCGCGACGAAGGTCAGCGCCTGGGCGCGGGTCTCCACGCCGTCGCGCGCGCGCAGCGTCACCGGCGCCCGCGTGGCGCCGAAGCTGCGCCGTTCGCGGCGCAGGAATTTCGCGCCGTCCTCCTTCACGAAATCGCGCACGCGCAATTTGTTGGGATCGTCGCCGACGCCCAGCACAGCGCGCAGGGCGCGGTTCATGTATTGGATCTGCCCATCGGGCCGGGCCACGAAAAAGCCGATCGGCGCGTCGTCAAGGAACAAGGGGCGCTGCTCTTCCGCCGCCGCGCCTTCTTCGGCGACGCCGATCTGGCGCAGACGCCACAGCACGCGCCCGCCCGGCATCGCGCCGACCGAAGCCTCGTAGCGCACGGCTTCGCCGCCGGACGACAGCGTCGTCGGCGGCAATTCCTCGCGCCGGCTCAACCCCATGCCGGCCGCCTTGGACAGCCGGAACATCGGCGCCGACAGCATCGGATCGGCCCCGAACAGGCGGCTCATCACCGGCGGACGATCGCTGTCGCCCAGCGCGCCGGCGATCTCGGCCAGCGTCAGATAGGCGTGGTTGGCGGCGATGGGGCTGAGATTGCGGTCGGTGACCAGCGCCGCCTCGTCCATCGCGTCGAGCAGGACGAGGTCCGTCTTGGCGTTGGCGAGCGCGAGCGTCTCCATTGCGCCGCGCTCCGGGAACGGGCCGAGCACCCGCCCCGCCCCGCGCGACATGAACACGAACAGCACCATGCCGGCCGCAAACAGCAGGATCAGCAGCAGCGCGCCGACCTGGCCGACCTCGCGCCCCGCGGTCAACGCGATGCCGGCCGCGCCGAGGCCCAGCACGACCGCCGCCCAGAACGCCATCTGGAGGAGATCAGGCCTTCGTCCCGAATGTTCGCTATGGTCCGTCATCGCGCTCGCCTGCCGCACCCTGTGTTGTTCACCGATTCGGTCCGACTTGCGGCGCCCGCCGCCGGCCGAGCCGCATGACCACCCCGATCACCCGCGCCACCGCCTCGTAATGCTCGCGCGGGATCGGCGCATCGATGTCGGCGGCCGCGAACAGCGCCCGCGCCAGAGGCGGGTCCTCGATGATCGGCACGTCGTGGGCCTCGGCGATTTCGCGGATCTTGAGCGCCACCTCGTCGACGCCCTTGGCCAGACAGACCGGCGCCGGGGTCTCGCCCTGCACATAGCGCATGGCGACGGCGTAGTGCGTCGGGTTGGTCACGACCAAGGTGGCCTTCGGGACGTTCGCCATCATGCGCTTCTTGGAGCGCTCGGCGCGGATCTGGCGCAGCTTGGCGCGCACGTGCGGATCGCCTTCCGATTGGCGGAACTCCTCTTTCAGTTCACGGCGCGTCATGCGCTGACGCTCGAGATAGCTTTGCCGCGTGAAGATATAGTCGACGCCGGCGACCACGCCCGAGGCGAACGCCAGCGCGAACATCAGCGCCACGGCGCGCTCCTGAACGAACGGCAGCCAGCCGGCGGGATCGACCGTCGGCAGCATTTGCATCGAGGCGTCGTGCGGCCACAGCGCCCAGACGAGCGCGACGCCGACGATGATGAACTTGGCCACCGTCTTGAGAAATTGCGCGACCGCCTGCTTGCCGAAGACGCGCCCGAAGCCCTTGATCGGATCGATCTTGTCGAGCGTCGGCTTGAGCTTTTCGCCGCTTAACGTCGGCTGATCCTGCACATAGCGCGCCGCGATCCCGGCGAACGCCAAGCCGAGCGCGGCGAGACCGACCGCGGCCATGGCTTTCGTCGTCGCAGCGAACGCCATGTGCTGCAGCGACGCCGGATCGATCGGCGCCTGCGCGGCGTTGGCCAGAAACCCGGTGAGGTCGCGCGCCAATTGCGCAGACATCGGCCCGCTCAAATAGGCAAGCATCGCCGTGGCGGCGAACAGCGAGAACGCCGCGCCGATCTCGGGCGTCGAGACGATGTCGCCGCGCCGCCGCGCCTCCTGCAATTTGTGCGGCGTGGCCTCTTCTGTGCGATCGTCCTTTTCGGTCTGCTCCGCCATCGCTCACCCGATCGCGGCGGTGAAGCGCTCGACGCTGTCGAGCCAGACGAGCATGCCCGCCGACAGGCCCAGCGCGAGCAGCATGAACGCGCCCATCAGCTGCAGCGGCAGCGCCACGAAAAACACCTGTATGGTCGGGATCAGGCGCGCCAACGCGCCGAGGCCGAGGCGAAAGATCAGGCCGCCCAGCACCATCGGCGCTGCAATCTGCACGCCGACGCGGAACGATGTCGCCACGGTGTCGAGCGCGAGGTCGGCGGCGTCGCCGAGCGACGGCATGCGGCCGGGCAGGAACAGCTGATACGAATTCACCGCGCCGGCGATGAAGGCGTGATGCAGATCGGTGGCGAAGATCAGCGTCACGCCGAGAAGGCTCAGGAAGACGCCGAACGCCTGGCTCGATTGCGTCATCGTCGGATCGGCGGTCTGGGCGAAGGCGAGCCCGGATTCCAGGCCCATGATCTGGCCCGCGGTGGCCAGCGCGCTCATCAGCAGCCGCGCCGCCCCGCCGATGATCAGCCCGATCAACA
>CAZMRN010000195.1:0-4896 GCA_964568575.1 uncultured Caulobacteraceae bacterium | reverse complement strand
CAGAGGCGCGAAATTGGCGGGAAAACGCTCATGAACGCGACATTGAAGGGGCGCACGGCGCTGGTCACCGGCGCGGGGCGCGGCATCGGGCGCGGCATCGCGTTGCGTCTGGCGCGCGACGGCGCCGATGTGGCGATCAATTACCGCGCCGATCGTGACGCTGCGGAAGCGACCGCCGAAGAAGCGCGCGGCTTCGGCGTGCGGGCCGAAGCGATCGCCGCCTCGATCGACAGTTTCGAACACTGCCAGAGCCTCGCCGACGAGACCGTCGCCCGTTTCGGCCGCATCGACATTCTGGTGAACAATGCCGGCATCGCCAGCCGCGGGCGCAGCGTCGCCGACACCGATCCCGGCGAATTCCTCAAGCTGTTGACGGTGCATGCGATTGGCGCGGCCTGGATGTGCAAAGTGTGCGCGCCGCATCTGCGCGCCCACAAGCGCAGCGACATCGTGTTCATCTCCAGCGTCGCGACGTCCTACAATTCCGCCAACGGCGCGCCCTACAACATGGGCAAGGCGGCGATGGAGGCGCTGGCCTATACGGTGGCGAAAGAGGAGCGCGCGCACGGCGTGCGCGTGAACATCGTGGCGCCGAGCCTGACGGTGACGGATATGGGCATGCGGCTGAGCCGCGCGGCGATGGGCGTCAACGACATCCACGAGCTCGACGCGAAATATCCCTTCGGCCGCGTCTCGGTGCCGGAGGACGTCGCCGCCGCAGTCGCGTTTCTGGTGAGCGAAGACAATCCCTACGTCAGCGGCCAGCGCATCGCCGTCGACGGCGCGATGGGGGGCTGAGCATGAGCGGCGAAACGCTTCTGTTCGAACGCCGCGGCGCCATCGAGATCGCGACGCTCAACCGGCCCGACAGCCTCAACGCGATCAATTTCGACTTGACGCAAGCATTGACCGCCTATTTCGAAGGCCTGCACGACCGCGAGGACGTGCGCGTGGTCATTTTGCGCGGCGCGGGCCGCGCGTTCTGCGCCGGGCTCGACCTGAAAGGCTTCGGCGGCGACGGCGTCGAGCGCGGCCGCATGCAGCAGGGCCTGCGCACGCAGCGCGCGATCGCGCGCGTGGTCAAGCTGATGCGGTCGTGCCCGCAGCCGATCATCGCGCTGGGCCACGGGGCGGCGTGCGGCGGCGGGTTCTCGTTCATGCTGGCCGCGGATGTGCGCTATGGCGCGCCGTCGCTGCGCATGAACGCGGCCTATATCAAGATCGGCCTCGGCGGCGCCGATATCGGGGCGAGCTATCTCTTGCCGCGGCTCGTCGGCCTCTCGGTCGCCTCTGAAATGCTGCTCACGGGCCGCTTCATGGATGCGCAGCGCGCCAAGGCGGTGGGCCTTGTTTCCGAAATCGTGGAAGAATCCGCGCTTCTGGAGCACGGCCTCGCGCTCGCCGCCGACATGCTGCTCACCGCGCCGTTCGGCCTGCGGCTGACCAAAGACGCGCTCAATCTCGCCATCGACGCGCCGAGCCTGGAGGCCGCGATGGCGCTGGAGGATCGCCAGCAGATTCTGTTGTCGGCGACCGAGGATCACTCCGAGGCGATGGGCGCCTTCCTGCAAAAGCGCGCGCCGGACTATCGCGATCGTTGAGTCGAGCGGTGCGGGCGTGGTTTTAGCGCCCCCCATGGAGCGCGGAAGACCTCGTCCGCGCCTTGTTTCGCGCGGCGCAAGCATGGACGGCGACGTCCATGCTCCATCAAAGCCCGCGAACGTCTAGGCTACGGCGCCGGCATAGCCGTCGCGCAGATCGCGCTTCAGCACTTTACCGATATGGCTGCGCGGCAGCGCGTCGACGATGACGACGTCGGCGAGGCGTTGAGTCTTGCCGAGGCGCTCATTGGCCCAGGCGCGGATCGCGGCGGCGTCGGCGCGCGCGCCCGGTTCGAGCACGACGAACGCCACCGGCGTTTCGCCCCATTGCCGCGAGGCGACGCCGACCACCGCGCTCTCGCGCACCGCGTCATGTTGCGCCAAAGCCAGCTCCAGATCGCTGGGATAGATGTTGAAGCCGCCGGAAATGATCATGTCCTTCTTGCGGTCCATCAATTGAAGGAATCCGTCTTCGTCGAAGCGCCCGACATCGCCGGTGCGCATGAAGCGCAGACCGTCGGGGCTCCACCAATACGAGTCCGCCGTCTTTTGCGCCTGGTTGTGATAGCCGTTCATCATCGCGGCGGAGCGGCCGACGATTTCGCCGACGGCGCCGGGCGGCAGCTCCACGCCGTCCTCGCCGATGATGCGGATGTCGTGACCCTCGATCGGGCGGCCGACCGTGTGCAGCTTGTCGGGAAACAGGTGCGCGGCGAGCGCGCACGAGCCGCCGCCTTCGGTCATGCCGTAATATTCCACCAGTCCGCCCGGCCAGCGCGCGAGCACGTCGCGCTTGAGCGCGGCGGAGAACGGCGCGCTGGTGCAGAATTTCATTTGGAACGACGACAGATCGAAGCTGTCGAAGTCGGGAATGTCCATGATGCGCTGATATTGCACCGGCACCAGCATGGCGTGTGTGACGCGATAGCGCTGCGCGAGTTCAAGAAAGCGCCGCGCGTCGAATTTCGCCATCAACACTGCGGCGGCGCCGCCCGCAATGGTGGGAAAGAAGCTGACCAAGGTGGTGTTGGAATAAAGCGGCGTCGACAACAGCGTCACTGCGCCCGGCGCATAGCCCATGCCTTCGGCGCGCTGCACGTGCAGCCAGCGCATCGCGTGCGATTGCACGATGCCCTTGGGTGCGCCGGTGGTGCCGGAGGAATAGATGATGTTGAACGCGTCGCCCGGCGCGATTGTCGGCGGCGCGAACGCGGTTCCTTCCGGCGCAAGCCAACTCGTAAAGGGCGCGCCGGCGGCGCTGTCGTCGAGCGCGATGCGCGGCGGCGATGTGCGCACGCCAGCCGCATCGAGCGCGGCGGCGACGCTTGCGTCGAGAAAGAACAGTTTCGCGCCGCAATCGGCGACCATCATCGCCAGGCTTTCCGGCGACGAGGACGGCGCGATCGGCGCCACCGCGACCCCTGCGCGCAGCGCGCCGAGAAAGGTCGCCGCGTAGCCGAGCGACGTGTTGGCGCAGATCGCGATCGCATCGCCATGGCCCACCCCGTCGCGCGCGAGGCTTGCAGCGATGCGGTCCATCAGCGCGTCGAGCGCGGCGTAATTCAGCTGCGCATCGTCGTGCGCGAGGGCGAGCGCCTCAGGCTGCGCGCGCGCGTGCAGCCGCACCAGATCGGCCACGAGGCCAAAGTCCTGCGCCAAGGCTTCGCTGATCGACATCGCCGCTCCCTCTTTGCTTCCAGACAATGCCGGGCGCGCGGCCCCGTCAATCGGCGCGATTGTCCTTCTCCCCTTGTGGGAGAAGGTGGATTGTCGCGAAGCGGCAAGACGGATGAGGGGAGACGGCGCCAACGCTTCAAAAGAGTCGCAAGCACCCCTCATCCGTCAGCTTCGCTGACACCTTCTCCCACAAGGGGAGAAGGAGGATGGCGCCGCTTTACAGCCCTGAGGCGGTCCAGGAGGCGTTGGCGCGGACGGCGGCTTCGTAGTGGCGCGCCTGGTCGATCACCCAATCCATGAAGCGCCGGGCCGGCAGGGAGCGCGCGCGGCCGGGCGGGTGGACGATCCAATAGGCGAACTCGATCGGCGTCGCGATGGCGAACGGGGCGACGAGACGCCCGGAATCGAGGTCGTTCTGCGCCAGCGCCCGCTTGGCCAGCGCCACGCCGCGGCCCGAGGCCGCCGCCTCGATGGCGATGTTGGACTGGTTGAAGCGCGGCCCGCGCTTGGAATCGACGCTGTCGACGCCGGCCGCCTTGAGCCACATCGCCCAGTCCGGGCAGCTCTGGTCGTTGAGGCTGGAATCGTCGTGCAGCAGCGTGAACTTCGCCAGATCGGCCGGCGCCTTGATCTCCTCCGCCACGCTCGGCGCGCACACCGGCGTCACCTCTTCCTTGAGCAGCAGCTTCGCCTCCAGCCCGGGCCAGCGGCCCGCGCCGTAGCGGATGGCGAGGTCCACGCCCTCGGCCTCGAAATTGACCAGCCCCATCGAGGCCTGAATCTGCACGTCGATCTCGGGGTGGGCGAGGGCGAAATCCGCCAGCCGCGGGGCGAGCCATTTCGCCGCAAAGGACGGCGCGATCGAGACCGTGAGCCGCCCGCCGCGCTCGGGCCCCGCCAGGCGCAGCGCGCCCTCGGCCAGCATGTCGAACCCCTCGCGCAGAGCGGGCAGGGCGGCCTCGGCGGCTTCGGTCAGCACCAGCCCGCGCGGGGTTCTTTGCAGCAGCGGCCGGCCGAGATATTCCTCAAGCGATTTAACGCTTTGGCTCACCGCGCCGGGGGTGACGCCAAGCTCATCGGCGGCACTCGTGATCGACAAATGGCGCGCCACCGCCTCGAAGGCGCGCAGGGCGTTGAGCGGGGGGAGTCGGCGCGCCATCGCCCTTGATATAGGGCGGCCAGCGCAGGTTGCGGAAGGGGCGGGCTTTAGCGCCGCCCGGGGCGGGCCGCAGAGGATTTCAGTGGCGCGCGCCGCAATCGTATGGTGCAGCGCCGTTTTGGAGTGCGTGCTGGATGGATGGTTCCTCGACCCCCCGCGCGGCGACCGCCGCCGCCGCGATCGCCGAGCCTGGCGGATCGCATGAGACCGACGCGCTGATCCTGGGCGCCGGCCCCGTGGGGCTGTTCGCGGTGTTCGAGCTGGGGCTGGTGGATGTGAAGGCGCACCTGGTCGACGTGCTCGACCGGCCGGGCGGCCAATGCGCCGAGCTCTATCCGGAAAAGCCGATCTACGACATTCCCGGCCGCCCCCAGGTGACGGCGGGCGAGCTGGTGGCGGACCTCGCGGCGCAGATGGCGCCCTACGCCCCCGACTTCCGCGGCGGGCAGGCGGCCATCG
>CAZMRN010000194.1:0-4906 GCA_964568575.1 uncultured Caulobacteraceae bacterium | reverse complement strand
GGTCGTGCGCACGCTCGCCTTCGCGCACGAGGCCGAGGCCCACGGCCATGCGCGCGTGCACATCGCCATCGTCGGCTGGGACGAAACCGCCGCCGCCCTCGCCGCGCAAGTGCTGCGCCTGATGTGGCTGCCGGACTGGCAGGCGCCGCGCGTCACGGTGTTCGCGCCCGACGCGCAGGAGCGCAGCCGCCAGTTTCGCGCGCGCCATCCGCAGGCGTTCACGAATCCGTTCTGGATCGCAGACATCGATTTCCGCGAGTATCACTGGGAAGAAGAACCAGCGCCCTGGGCGCCGCTGGAAGCCTGCGCGGAAGAGCGCGGCCCGATCACGACGGTGTGCCTGTCGTGGCCCGACGATGACGACACCTTGCGGTGCGCTGCGGTTTTGGCGGGCGAAGCCGGCGATGCGGCGCGCCCGCTTCTGCTCGTGCGCGAAGGACGCAACCCCGTGGTCGGCCTTGCGCTGGACTCGACGCCGACGCTGCGCATCGAAACCTTCGGCGCGCCCGACCAATTGCTCTCCGCCGAAGCGCTCGTCGATCGCGCCATGGATGACGCCGCGCGCCTCGTGCATGACGCCTATATCGAGACTGTCGTTCTGCTCGCGCACGAAGAGGCGTATCTGCACGCGCTGCGCCAGGGCGTCTCGCTGCAAGAGCGCGTCAGCCTGCGCCTGTCGCCGCTTGCGGGCGATGGGCGCGACGCCTTGGAGAAAGCCTTCATCGCGCGCTTCGGCGCGCCGGCCTGGTGGCGGTTGCGCGCGCGCACGGCCTTCGCGCTGCTGGCGCGCGGCGTCTTCACGCCAAGCCCGGATCGCCCGGCGCAAAAGCCGTGGGACGAACTGGCCGAGCACTACATCAACGGCAATCGCAGCGGCGCCGATCACGCGCTGATCAAGCTGTGGCGCTTGCGCTATCGGCCCGCGCGCGCCGGCGAGCGCGGCGGTCTGGCGCAGGTGACGCCCGACCAGGTCGATGCGGCGATGAGCGACGCCGAACATCGCCGCTGGGCGGCGGAATTGCTGCTCGCCGGCTGGCGGCGCGGGCCGCGCAACGATTCGGCCCTGACGCATCCCGACCTGCGCGACTACAGCGAATTTCCGCCGGAGGATTTGCCGGCCGCAATCGCAAAGGATCGCGATCCCTGGCTCGTGGCGCCGCGCATCGGCCGCGCCGCTCATCCGCGCGGCTTTGTGGTCCGCTGAGCTTCAGCCGGCGTGCGCAAACGCCTTTTCGCCGGGGCGTGGCGTGCGTTTTTCGATCGTCTTGAATACGCCGGAGCCGGAAATCAGCGTGCGGTCGCCGCACCAGATGCGGCCGCGCATCGTGTACATGCCGTCGTCGACGTGCAGCACCTCGGCGCCGCCCTCCACCCAATCGCCCAAATGCGCGCCGCTCAGGAAATCGCAAGTGAGCCGCACGGTCACCCAATACGACGACGTCTCGACCGACACGATATGGCCCCACGCCATATCGGCGAACGTCATCAGCATGCCGCCATGCGCGTTCGACATGCCATTGGTGTGGTGCTCCTCCACGCGGAAGGCCATGCGCACGCCGTCGGGCCCGATGCGCCGATAAAGCGGCCCGACCTGTCGGCCGAAGCCGCGCCGCCAATCGAGCAGCTCATAGCCGTCGGGAACCGCAAGCTCGCGCGCGGCGGGGGCGATATCGTCGGACATCAGGCGTCTCCAGGCGGTAGGCGGGTCGAGGGCGGGTTTACCATCGCGGCCGCGCCGGTGTCGCGCGCGGCGAAGGTGCGCTATCATGAGGGCATGAACGCCCCTGTCCGCAACGAGGCGCGGTTCGACCGCGCGCAGTTCGAGAAAATGGCGCGCGCCGGCGTGTTCGGCCGCGACCGGGTGGAGCTGCGCCGGGGAAGGATCGCGCTGATGAGCCCGAAACATGTCCCCCATGCAAGCGTGCAAGCATCGCTGATGTTCGCGCTGCGCGACGCCGTTCAGAGCGCCCGGCGCGACTGGGGCGTGCTGAGCGAGGTCAGCGTGGATTTCGCCGCCGACTTTCAACCCATGCCGGACATCGTGGTCTGGGATCCGCAGGCGGCGCCGCCGGATGTGGACGGCCCGATCCCGGCCGCGGCCGTGCGGCTGGTGGTCGAGGTCGCCGACGCGTCCTTGACCGACGACCTCGGCGAAAAGCTGGAGGACTACGCCCGCGCGGGCGTCGCGGAATATTGGGTCGCCGACGTCAAAGGCCGCTTGATCCTGCGTCACGCCGGCCCTTCGGAGACCGGCTTCGCCCGCCGCGAGCCGGTTCTGTTCGGACAGCCCGCTGCGTGGCTGACGCACGATCTCAGCGTGGATACGGGCCGGCTGTAGTCCCTACGACGACGCGTCGGCAGCGGCGTTCGCCGCCCGCGCCCGGCAAGCGCAGCACTTGGCCGATCTCGATTCGGTCCGGATCGGCGACGGCGTTCGCTGCGGCGATATCGTAGGCGCGCGCGGCGTCGCCGTAATGGCGCCGCGCGATGCGGCCAAGGGTGTCGCCGCGGGCGACCGTCACCGTTTCACGCGTCTGGGTGCGCCACACGCCGCGCTGCCCGGCGGTTTCGAACGACGCGCCACCGCCTTCCCAGCGCCCGCCAGCCTCGTCGGCCGTCCGCGCCAGCGCAACCTCGCTCGCGTCGCTCCAGATCGCGCGCGCACGGGCGCGATCGGGTGAGACGCGCAGCGTCAGCAAGCTCCCATCGCCGCACGAAAACACCTGCGTCTCGGCTGTCGACAGGCTGGCGGGAATGATGCTGGCCGCCTCCATCGCTGGCGCGCCGATCACGAACGCGTTGCGATAGGCCGCGTAGACCGGCTCGCGCGGGATCGCTGCGCGCGCCGACAGGTCGCGCATCATCGCCGCCTCCCGCGCCGGCGTAGACTGCACGCACGCCGCCGCGGCGATCGCCAGCGCCGCCGCCAAAATCCGCCCCCACATCGCCGCCTCCCGCGCGTTTCTATGGTTAGCGAAAACCGTACGCGCGGGAGGGGCCGGGCGGCATGCGAACTAACCCATGAGGCGAATCCTCACGCGCCCGGCGGTGGCGGGGGCAGCGTGTCGCGCACACTTTGCAGCGCCATGGCGCGCGCGAGATAGGCGCTGAGCGCCGGGCTCTCGGCGATCAGCCGGCCCGCCTCCGGCGTGTTGTGCAGATAGAACAGGATCGGGATGAGATAGGCGTCGACGAGGCTGAACGACCCCGCGCCGATATGGCCGGCGTCGATGGCGTCGGCGATGACGCCCAACAGCCGTTCCAGGTCGGGCCAGGCGGCGTCGATCTGGGCGCGGTCGGGACTTTTGTCGGCCGTCTGGGGGAACATGTAGCCGAACAGATATTTGCGGATCGCCAGCGGCTCGAGCGTGGTGACGACCAGCGACACCCATTGCTCCAGCGCGGCGGCGGCGCGGGGATCGGCGGGCGTCAGGCGCGGGCCGTCCAGCACGCGGTCGATATAGGCGAGGATCGCGCGCGACTCGAACAGCGTAGCTGCGCCGTGGCGCAGACAAGGCACGCGGCCGATGGGGTGCACGGCGTCCACCTCCGGGGTGTGCGCCATCGCCGGCGTCAAACGGTGGGGCACGCCCTTCTCGGCGCACGCCAGGCGCACCGCCCAAACGAAATTGCTCTGCGGCAGGCCGATGATTTCGATGTCCGTCATGGTGGTCTCCCTGCGCCTGAGACTTTCGGGCGCTCACCGGGAAGACGCGCGAGCCGGCGTCATTTCGACATGCGGTGACGCGGCTCCGCCGCGCGGCTACACAAGCGCGACGCCGCCCACAGGAGCCGCCCGTGACCAAGATCATCTATCACATCGTGCGCCATGACGGCGGCTGGGCGTTCAAGCTGGGCGACACCTTCTCCGAACCGTTCCCCACCCACGACGCGGCCTTGGCCGCAGCGCGGCGCGTCGCGATCGAGCAGCAGCGCCCGGGCGAAAGCCGCGGCATCGTCTGGGAGGACGAAAGCGGCCATTGGCATGAAGAGATCGCCGCCGGCGACGACCGGCCGGAGGTGGAGATCAAGGATTAGGGGGCTATTGAAAAAGCGCCGCAAGCGCCCCCTCAGTCCGCTTCGCGGCCAGCTCCCCCGTAAAACGGGGGAGCAAAAAACGGCCATTTGCTGGATTTTTCTTCCCCCGCTTGCGGGGGAAGTGGCCGGCGAAGCCGGTCGAAGGGGGCGTTCGCAGCTATTGCATGATCCTGCTAGCGCAGGATGAGCGGCGTCAGCGCCGGCGCCAGGAGCATCTCGAATTCGAGATTGGTGGCGGACACGACATTGTCGACGACCTTGCCGTCGCGCACCGTCATCACATGGGTCTCGTCGAACAGAATGACGCGATTGGTTGCCGCGACGCCGAAATAATCGCGCGCATGGCGCTGGCGAATATGGAAGCGGATCACCGCGCGGTCGCGCGTGGAGAAACTGTCGATGATCTGCATCTCGTCTTCGTGGGGAAACGCATCGCGGAAGCCGAGGAAGATTTCCTTATACGCGGCGAGGCCCCGGATCGGGCCGGTCGGGCTCAAGCCGGTGGTGACGACGATATCCGGAGACAGGACGCGATCGGCCATCGCAAGCCCGGCGCCGCGCACATCCGGCGCGCCGAGAAACCCGACGACGTAATCGCGCGCGATCTGCAGCGTGCGCCGCGCGCTGGCTTCGGCCGGTTGCGGCGCCAGGATCGCCGCCGCGCCCGCGCCGGCGCCCATGGCTGCGACTCCGTTCAAGAATGCGCGTCTGTCGTTCATCGTCGCTCTCCCTCGCTGTGCGCGGGGCATATGCGTCGAGACGCGCCGGGATCGCTATGCGGATTTTGGTGTGTGCACTATCAATAAGATCGATGATCTCCGATCTCAATCTGCTCACCGCGTTCGACCTGGAGAACAAGGCGGTGGTG
>CAZMRN010000193.1:0-4908 GCA_964568575.1 uncultured Caulobacteraceae bacterium | reverse complement strand
AAAGCCGATCATCTTCGCCATGGCCAATCCCGATCCTGAGATCACGCCGGAGGAAGTGCACGAAGTCCGCAAGGACGCGATCGTCGCCACGGGCCGTTCGGACTACCCAAACCAGGTCAACAATGTTCTGGGCTTTCCCTACATCTTCCGCGGCGCGCTCGACGTGCGCGCACGCACGATTAATGAAGAGATGAAGATCGCCGCGGCGAAAGCGCTTGCGCAATTGGCCAAAGAGGACGTGCCCGACGAGGTCGCCGCAGCCTATGCCGGAAAGCGGCTTAAATTCGGCCCTGATTACATCATCCCCGCGCCGTTCGATCCGCGCCTGATCTCCACTGTGCCGCCCTTCGTCGCCCAGGCGGCCATGGACAGCGGCGTCGCGCGTGCGCCCATCGCCGACATGGCGCTCTACCGCGAGCAGCTCGCGCAGCGCCTCGATCCGACGGCGGCGCTGATGCAGCGCGTTCAGGGATCGCTGCGCGCCGACAAGCGACGCATCGTGTTCGCCGAAGGCGAAGAGCCGACTGTCATTCGCGCCGCTTACGCGTTCCAGGAACAGGGCCTCGGCGAAGCGATCCTCGTCGGTCGCGAAGAGCAGGTGCAGCGCAACATGGCGCTTGCCGGAATCCAGGAAGATTCCGGCCTCAGGATCATCAATGCGCGCGTGTCCGAGCACAACGCCGCCTTCACCGACCTTGTCTATCACCGACAGCAGCGCTTCGGCCTGCTGCATCGCGATGCGCAGCGTCTGGTCAATCAGGACCGCAACGTGTTCGCCGCCTGCATGGTGGCGCTCGGCCAAGCCGACGGCCTCGTCACCGGCGTCACGCGCAATTACGCGACCGCGCTCGACGACATCCGCCGCGTGCTGGACCCGCGCCGCGGCGGGCGCGTGCTCGGCATGTCGATCGTGCTGTCCAAAGGACGCACGACGTTCATCGCCGACACCAACATCGCCGAATTTCCAGATGCCCAGGAGCTGGCGCAGATCGCGGTGCAGGCCGCCGCCGGCGCCCGCCGATTCGGCGCAAATCCCCGCGTCGCGTTCGTGTCGCACTCGACGTTCGGCAATCCGCGCATGGAGCGTTCGGAGAAAATCCGCGACGCCGTCTCCATCCTCGATCGGCGCGAAGACATCGATTTCGAATACGAAGGCGAGATGAATCCGGAAGTCGCGCTGTCGCCGGAAGCGCGGCGCCTCTATCCGTTTTCGCGTCTGAGCGAGCCGGCCAATGTGCTCATCATGCCGGCGATCCACTCCGCCTCGATCTCGACGTCGCTGTTGGCGATGCTTGGCGGCGCGACTGTGCTAGGGCCGGTGCTGTTCGGCATGGAGAAACCCGTGCAGATCGCCCCGCTCGGCGCAACCGTCTCGGACATCGTCACCTTCGCCGCGCTCGCCGCGTTCGACGTTAACCCGACGCCGGCTGGGTGAGCGCGCGGGCCTGTTTGTTCGCCGCATAATTGAGATACGCGCACAAGACCAGCGCAGGAATGCCGACCAGCGCGGTGATCAGGAAGAAGATGGCGTAGGCCTCCATCAGCGGCCGGCCGACTTGCAGCGCCTCGACCGCCTGACCCGAGAACCCCTTCAGGAACTTGCCGAGCAGCGCATAGAACGAGCTCAACAGCGCGTACTGCGTCGCCGTGTAGCCGATGCTGGTGAGGCTCGACATATAGGCCACCAGCGCTGCGCCCGCGAAGCCCTCGGAAAAGTTCTCGACGAACAGAACGGTCGCGAACAGGCCCGTCGAGACGCCCTGCGACGCCAGGATCGTATAGGCGACGTTCGAACCAGGGCCGACCACCGCGCCGATCAGCAGCGTCGTCCCGAACCCCAGCCGCAGCGCGCACACGCCGGCGGCGGCGATGCCGATCAGCGTGCCGGCGAGGCCGAACGTCAGCCGCACCGAGCCGATGGTTTCCTTCGCCAAGCCGATATCGACGTAAAACGGCCCGACCATCGGCCCCATGACGAAATCCGGCAGGCGATAGAGGCTGATCGCCGCCAGCATCAGCAGCGCCATCGATTTGTGCGTCTTGAGAAAGGCGATGAACGGCCCGGCAACGGCGTCGAACAGCCCGCGCGGCGTCCATAGCGTGGGAGACGTTTGGATCGGCGCGCGCGAGACCGGCTCGCGCGCGGCAAAGGTCGCCGCGACGGCGATCGCCATCGCAGCGCCATAGAGCGCGTAGGCGCCGTTCCACCCCACCGCCGACGCGACGAACAGGATCAGCGCATTTGCCGCGAGAATGGCGAAGCGATAGCCGAGCTGAAACGCCGAAGTCAGAAGGCCGAGCTCTTCATCGCCGTCGGCGCTCTCGATGCGCCAAGCGTCGACGACGATATCCTGCGTAGCCGACGCGAACGCGACCACGAGCGTTGCGGCGGCGAGCACGCCGAGCCCGCCTTCGGGCCCGATCGCGGCCATCGCCACGAGCGCCAAGCCCACGGTCGCCTGCGACAGGACCATCCATCCCCGCCGCCGGCCAAGCCGCCCCAGAAGCGGCGCATCGACCTTGTCGATCACCGGCGCCCAAAGGAATTTGAAGGAATAGGCGAAGCCGACCCAGGAGAGGAACCCGATCGCGGCGAGCGAGATGCCGTATTCGCGCAGCCAGAGGCCGAAGGTCGCGCCCGTCAGCAGGAACGGCAGCCCAGAGCCGAAGCCGAGCGCCAGCGTCAGCAGCACTTTCGGTCGCTGCAAGGCGCGCACCGTGTCGCGCCAGGTTAGGGCGGCGGGGGGCGGCGGCGCGACGGCGTCGGTCATGGCGAACTCCGCCTCAAGCAGTGTCGGTTTTCGGCGCCTGCGTAAAGCGGCTCGCGACAGCGTCGAGGCGCGAGAGGTCGAACGGCTTTTCGATGAAGTCGTCCATCCCGACCGCCATGGCGCGCGCACGGTCGGCGTCGCTGGAATCGGCGGTCAGCGCGATGATCGGCGCGCTTCCGAACGGCGCCGGCAAGGCGCGGATGCGCTTGGCGGCGGCGAACCCGTCGGCCCGCGGCATGCGCAGGTCGAGAAAGATCAGGCCATAGGCCGTGCGCGCCGCGGCCTCCGCAGCTTCAACGCCGTCGGCGGCGAGGTCCACGCTCGCGCCGGCGCGCGTCAGCACGGTGCGCGCCAACAGCGCGTTGACTGGATTGTCCTCCGCCAGCAGCACGCGCATGCCTTCGAAGGGGCGCATGGTCTGGCGCTCTTCTTGCGCGCGCTGGTCTGGATGCTCGGCGGCGTCGTAGCCGAGCGCGATGCGCATGCGCTCGACGAAGGTCTGCGCGCGCACGGGCTTGAGCGCATAATGCGCCACCCCCATGGCGCGGAAGCGCAAAATGGCTTCGCGATCCTCCTGCGGAATCAGCGCCACGACGCAGCGCGCTTCGGTCACGGCGAAGGCCACGTCGTCGGCGTCCAGGCTATGCAGCGCAGCCGCGTCGAGCAGCAGCGCATCGCAATCGGCCCAATCCGACATGCGCGGGTGCGCGCGCGTCACGGTCCCGCCGCGCGCGGCGGCGAGCGCGCCGATCGCTTCGGCGAGGATCGCATTGGGCGTGAGGATGCGCAGGCGCGCGCCGTCGAGGCGCTTATCGGGCGTGCGCTTGCCCTCCGGCGCTGGAACGCTCAAAAGCGGCGCGTCAACCCAGAAGGATGCGCCCTCGCCGGCGCGGCTGTCGACGCCGACGGCGCCGCCCATGGCGTGCGCCAGCTTGCGCACGATCGCCAAGCCGAGGCCTGCGCCGCCATAGCGCCGCGAAATCGAGGCGTCGACTTGCGTGAACTCCTCGAAAATCACCGATTGCTTGTCCATCGACACGCCGGGGCCGGTGTCGCGCACGCTCAAGCGGACAAGATCGCGCCCGCGCGGCGCCAGCTCGAGAAGCACGCCGCCCTGCTCGGTGAATTTCACCGCGTTGCCGGCGAGATTGAGCAGTATCTGCCGCACGCGTCCGACATCGCCCTTCAACCAGCGCGGCGCGCCGGGTCGCAGCACGGCCGCGATCTCCAGATTCTTCTCATGCGCTTTGGGGCTAAGAAGCTCGGCGACGGATTGCAGGGTCTCTTGGGCGTCGAACACCACGGCGTCGAGTTCGACGCGGCCGGCTTCGAGGCGCGAATAATCCAGGATCTCGGTGATCAGATCGAGCAGGTGCTCGCCTGATTGTTTCAGCGCCCGCAAATGATCGCGCGCTTCAGGGTCGAGCCGCGATTGGCCGATCAGCCCCGCCATGCCGAGCACGCCGTTGAGCGGCGTGCGCAATTCGTGCGTCAACGTAGCGAACAGGCGCGTCTTGGCGGCGCTGACTTCCTTCGCTGCGGTGACGCGGTCGGTCACTTCACGGGCGACGATCAGGCGCGTGCCGTCGGGCAGGCGGCGGTCGAGCCATTCATAAATCCGGCCGTCCGGGGCGGCGGCGTCGAAGCGCCGTTGGCCGCGCCGGAACGGCGGCGCAGCGATCCGTCCCCACGGCGGGCGCGACGGCGTAATGGCGTGGCGGAACACGGCGCGAAAGGCGGCGTTGGCGCGGATGACGCCGCCCTCGGCGTCCAGGTGGGCCATCGCGTCCGGAGCAAGATCGAACAGGTCCAGTTCACGGGCGTGCGGCGCAGGCGCGTTCATCCCGAACGGCTTTATCGACAAGCCGTTAAGAGACCTTCGACGGCGCTGTTGCGGCGTCCTGCGCGCCCGCCCAGACCCGCCTGAGGCTCAGCGCTTCGGCGACATGAATGCGCCGCACCGCGGTGGCGCCGTCCAGATCGGCGATGGTGCGCGCAACGCGCTGCGCCCGGTGAAAGGCGCGCGCCGACAGCGAAAACCGCACCGCCGCCTGGGCCAGAAGCGCTGCGCCTGCTTCGTCCAGCGACGCCGCCTGATCGATCTGACCGGCATCCAGGCGCGCATTGATTAGCCCTG
>CAZMRN010000192.1:0-4912 GCA_964568575.1 uncultured Caulobacteraceae bacterium | reverse complement strand
CATCGCCATCGTGGGCGGCGGCGCCGCGGGGCTGACGATCGCCTACCGTCTGTCGAAAGCCGGCAAGGCGGCGACGCTGTATGAAGCGTCCAACCGCCTCGGCGGGCGCATGTTCACGCGGCGCAATTTCAATCCGGACGGCCAGTTCTGTGAATTGGGAGGCGAACTCGTCGACTCCAACCATGCCGCATTGCGCGCGCTCGCCGGCGAGTTGGGCGTCGCGATCGACCGCCTCGCGCCCGAGGACGCGCATGGCGAGACGCTCTATCATTTCGGCGGGACGCTCTACACATCCAGCGACATGCTGCGCGACGGCGTCGGCGCGTTTGCGCCGATCGCCGCGCGCGTCGCGCAGGATCGCGCTGGCCTGCTCGACGCCGACGACAACTGGACCGAGGCGGCGCGCCAGCTCGACGCCATCAGCCTCGCCGATTATCTCGCCGGCTTCGAAGGCCAGGCGCCCGCCTGGGCGCTGCAGCTGCTCGACATCGCCTATCGCGGCGAATTCGGCATCCCCACGCGCGAACAATCCGCCCTCAATCTGATCGACTTCATCGGCGTCGAGCCGTCCTCCTTTCAAATGTTCGGCGAAAGCGACGAGGCGTGGCGCATTCGCGGCGGATCCTCCAGCCTGACGGACGCCCTTGCAGCGCAGCTCGGCGGCGCGGTCACGCCGGCGCTGACGCACCGCCTCACCGGCATCGCGCGCGACGGCGGCGTCTTCGCGCTGGACTTCGCAGGCCCGCAAGGCGCGGTGCAGGTAGAGGCCGACATCGTGGCGCTGGCGCTGCCGTTCACGATGCTGCGCGATGTGGCCGGCGTCGATGCGCTCGGGCTAGATCCGTTGCAGCTGCGCGCCATCCGCGAACTCGGCTATGGCGACAATTCCAAGATCATGGTGTCGACGACGGCCAAGCCGTGGACGCAGCCGCAGTCTGGCTGGCCCGAGGCGGTCAGCGGGGAATTCTATTCCGACCGCTTCCAGCTCGCCTGGGACACGTCGCGCGGCCAGCCCGGCGCGCGCGGCGTAATCACGAATTTTCTCGCCGGGCAGCAGGACGAAGCAGCCGGCCTCGCTGATCTGCGCGCGGGCTTGGCCGCCTTGTCGCCGGCGATGGCCGAAAGCCTCGATCCCGCCATCCAGGCGAGCTTCTTCTGGGCCCGCCATCCCTTCACGCGCGGATCCTATGCCGGCGCCAAGGTCGGCCAATACACCACCCTGCTTGGGCTGTTCGATGCGCCGGCGTTGGACGGCGCGCTGCATTTCGCCGGCGAGCATACGAGCGCGGAATTTCTCGGCTTCATGAACGGCGCGGTCGACAGCGGAGAGCGTGCAGCGCGCGCGATCTTGAGCTAAGGCTCGGTTCCGCACAGCGGAGCCTTTGATTCATATGACAGTTTTGCGACATCTGAGAGGCGGCGCCGTCGCCGTCGCGATCCTCGGCTTGGCGATCCCAGCCGCCGCGCAGGTCGTGGACGCCGCTGCGGTGCGTGCGTCGCATGCGCGGACCCTAATCGCCGAGGCGGGCGCGACCGGCCTGTTCCACGCCGAGCCGCATGACCTGATGACGGCTGTGCGCCATGAGGCGAGCGGCCTGCGCTGCCTGTTCGATCCGGCGCGCGGCGGGCGCATCATCGTGTATCCCGCCCATCCGCCGCTGACCCGCGCCGGCGAAGACGTCGCCTGCGACGCAGGTGTGCCAATGGGCGCGCAGACGTTCTACGCCACGCGCTATGCGCAGCCGCGGACATTGGACGCCGCCTTCGCCGATGCGGTGCGCGCGTTGCGCACGCGCCATCCCGACGCGCGGCCACTCGAAACGCCCGCGCTGGACATTCCCGCGGAAAACCTGCCCCGCGCGGCGCAGCGCAGCGCCGACTTCATGGTGCGCGACACGAATGGACGCGAAAACTTCACGCGCGTGTCGCTCGCGCTCGTCGATGGTTGGGAAATCAAGATGCGATACACAGCACCCAGCGCTGCAGCGAACACCTCCGCCGAAATCGCCTGGCTCGGCGCCCTGCTCGACATGGAGCGCCAGCATGCGGCGCCCGCCGCCATCGTCGCCGCGCTGCCCAACACGCCGTAAGCCCAGGCGTTGGAGCGTGGATGACCTCGTCCCTGCTCCGGACCGCGCCGTCCTTCCGTGCGCAGCACATCGGTCTCGGCGGCGATCCATGCGCAAAGCACGGCATAGCGCGCGCAGCGCTCCAGTCGTGCGGCTTGAAGATTTCAACCCGACGGCGTACCTTCTGTGCGTGCATGCGCAAGGGGAATGTGATGCGAGCCTGGTGTTTTGCGCTTGCGTTTCTGGCGACATGCGTGACGTCCGCGCTCGCACAGTCACCGCCGCATCCTGGCTATGACGCGGTTTGGGATCGCACCGATCCGGCGCGCCCTCGGCACTGGTTTACTGGACTTCGGTGCGGCGTCCCACTCGATTCGCTCGCCACGTCGATCGCCGGGGCCGACACGCAATACGGAAACGACATCAATTGCCGGTGGGGCAGCCCATACGACAGCGAATATGTGACGCTTCACATGCTGCTTCGACCGCCAGGCTTCACAAGCGAACAGCACCAAGTTTCCGCGCGGCAAGGCATCGGCATGATTTATCCTCAGGCGGAGCAGCGCAGCGCCGGCAGCATTGCGGTTCCTGCAACCGGCGTGACAGTGCGCGCGCTCGAAACGATGTTTCGGTTTAGCGGCGTCAACGCGGTGAACGGAGAGCCGGCGACCGGCGCATCAGGGTTGTGGATCGCCGATGTTGCCGGTTGGGACGCGAAAGTGCGCGTGACGGTGCGCAATGGCGATGAGAACCGGGCGCGGCAACTTGCACTCGCGGCGCTCCGGCATGCCGTCGAAAGCGCTGACGTTGCGCGCGCCTGCCTGCCGCAGCCGCCATCGATCCGGCCGCCGCGCCCTGCACCGCAGCTTTCGGCGCAGGAAGTCATGGGGGCCCACGCCGCCAATGGCGGCATCGTCGCAATGGCGCTGGTCGCCAGCGAGTCGCTGCCGGCGGACATGCCCGCGGCGCGTCTGTCGGGCTATGTCTGCCTTGAAGTTCTCCAAGACTATCCCGCGCGGGTATTGCGACGCAGACCAGACTTGCGGACGCCGGCTGAACTTGCGGCGCTTGCGATCGACCCTCTGTTTCGCGGCGAGCCCTTGGGCGCGGGCCCAGCGGTGTGGTTCGTCTTGTCGCCCGACGCCCCGGAACAACACACGCCAGGCCAAGCGCCAAGGGGACAATTGTTCCAAATGATCACGTTCGAGAACGACATCGCCGGCGTATTTGGCGCAACCTCTGACAGGATGTCGCTGCCCGGATTGACCGCGGCAATCGCCGCCGGCGCAATTCCGCAGCTTGCCGCTGTCAGCATTGAGCCCGGGGCCGCCCCGCCTCCGACTTGATCCTTGTCGCCCGTCGCGCCATCCTCCGCCCATGTTCCAGCGCTTCTTCACCGAACTTCGCGACGCCAAGGTGCCGGTTTCCCTAAAGGAATATCTGGTGCTGATCGAGTGTCTGCAGAAGGACGTCGTCCCCCCGCTGATCGACGATTTCTACTATCTCTCGCGTGCGACCCTGGTGAAGGACGAGCGCCATATCGACAAATTCGACCGCGTCTTCGGCCACGTCTTCAAGGGCATGGAATTCACCCAGGAGGCCATCGACGCGCTCATCCCTGAGGAATGGCTGCGCAAGCTGACCGAGAAATATTTGACCGAAGAGGAAAAAGAACAGATCGAAAAGCTCGGCGGCTGGGACAAGCTCATGGAGACGCTGCAGGAGCGCCTCAAGGAGCAGAAGGAGCGCCACGAAGGCGGAAACAAATGGATCGGCACCGGCGGCACGAGCCCCTTCGGCGCCTATGGCTACAATCCCGAAGGCGTCCGCATCGGTCAGAAGGAAGGCCGCCACGGCCGCGCCGTGAAGGTGTGGGACAAGCGGGAACACAAAAATCTCGACGATCAGGTCGAGCTGGGCACGCGCAACATCAAGGTCGCGCTGCGCCGGCTGCGCAAATTCGCCCGCCAAGGCGCGCCGGACGAACTCGACCTCGACGGCACCATCAAGGAAAGCGCGCGCCAGGGCTATCTCGACATCAAGATGCGGCCCGAGCGGCGCAACACCATCAAGGTGCTGCTGTTCTTCGACATCGGCGGCTCGATGGATAGCCACATCAAGCTGTGCGAGGAATTGTTCTCCGCGGCGAAAACCGAATTCAAGCACATGGAATATTTTTACTTCCACAATTGCCTCTACGAGCAAGTGTGGAAGGACAATCGCCGACGCAACGCCGAAAAGCTGAACACCTGGGACGTGCTGCACAAATACCCGCACGACTACAAAGTCGTGTTCGTCGGCGACGCGACGATGAGCCCTTATGAAATCACCTATCCGGGCGGCTCGGTGGAGCACTGGAACGAGGAGCCGGGCGCCTTGTGGCTGCACCGGGTGTGCGACGTGTACGAGCGCGTCGTGTGGCTCAATCCGGTGCCGCAGGCGCATTGGAGCCATACGCCGAGCGTGTCGCTCATCCGCGACATCGTCGGCGAAGAGCGCATGTTCCCGCTGACGCTGCAGGGCCTGGAAGGCGCGATGCGCGAATTGAGCCGCTGAAACGGCGCGCATCTGCTACAAGCGCGCGCGATGCGTCGTAGAGATTTGCTTTTGGCGGCCGCCGCGCTGTCGCCGCTGCCGGCCGCGGCCCAGAGCCGGGAGCGCTTCGCCGCTGCGCGCGCCTATCACGACCAGCGCGGTGGCACCGCGCTCGCCATCATGCGCAACGGCGTCGTCTGGGTGGAGACCTATGCGCGCGGCGCCTCCGAGAGCACCGCTGCGCCCCTG
The DNA here is from genome assembly GCA_964568575.1 of uncultured Caulobacteraceae bacterium. GTDB lineage: Bacteria > Pseudomonadota > Alphaproteobacteria > Caulobacterales > Aquidulcibacteraceae > RI-43. Next base: position 59 of record CAZMRN010000192.1, on the reverse strand, counting down.
GGCGCCGCCTCCAAGGCGCTCGGCGCGATCCTGGCCGCAGCGCTCGCCGACGATAATCT
>CAZMRN010000191.1:0-4920 GCA_964568575.1 uncultured Caulobacteraceae bacterium | reverse complement strand
CGGCTCGCGCCGGACCGCGCCGCGCTCTACGCCGCGATCGACGCCCGCGTCACGGCCATGGCGCGCGATGGCGCGCTCGAGGAGGTCCGCCGCCTCGCCGATCGCCGGCTCGACCCGCTTTTGCCCTGCATGAAGGCGCATGGCGCGCCGGCGCTGATGGCGCATCTGCGCGGCGAGCTCGACCTCGAGGCTGCGCTGGACGTCGCCCGGCAGGACACGCGCAACTACGCCAAACGGCAATTCACCTGGATGCGCGGCCAGATGCCGGCCTGGCCCAGCGTCGCGCCGGAGCGCGCGTTCGACGCCGCGCAGGCGCTTGTTGAAGAAATTAACCCCCAACGCCGCGATGCTTGAAAAAATAATCCGATCGATGTGTGGTTGACCCGCGGTAGGGGATAATTTAACTTCAATATACGAAGAAAGCGAAAGCTCGATGTCATCGCGCACGATCATTCTCGTACTTGCGGCGCGCCGCACCTCCGCCTGATCCGGGCGGACGCGGCGCGTATGGAACGACAGGGGCCGATGAGGCCCCTTTTCTTTTGCCCGGCCGCCGGCCGGAACAAGGAGTGAAGCCCGATGGACGGCGCCACCCGCGTGACCGCTGAAGCCGAGACGCTGACCGGCGCGGAGATCGTCGTGCGCGCGCTCCTCGAGCAAGGCGTGGACACGCTGTTCGGCTATCCCGGCGGCGCGGTGCTGCCGATCTACGACGCTTTGTTCGCCGAGCCGCGGCTGCGCCACATCCTGGTGCGCCACGAGCAGGGCGCAGGCCACATGGCGGAAGGCTATGCGCGCTCGACTGGGAAGGTGGGCGTCGCCCTGGTCACGTCCGGGCCGGGCGCCACAAACATCGTGACGCCGCTGGCCGACGCCTTGCTCGATTCCATTCCGATCGTGGTGATCACGGGGCAGGTGCCGACGCACCTCATCGGCTCAGACGCGTTCCAGGAATGCGACACCGTCGGCATCACGCGCGCCTGCACCAAGCACAATTGGCTGGTCAAGGACGTGAACGATCTCGCGCGCGTCATGCATGAGGCGTTTCATGTCGCGCGCAGCGGGCGCCCAGGTCCGGTCGTGATCGACATCCCGAAAGATGTGCAATTCGCCAAGGGCGCCTATGCGCGGGCAAACGCCGCGCCGCTGCAGCGCTATCGGCCGCGCGTGGAGCCCGACCGCCGCGCCATCGCCGAAGCGATCGCGCTCTTGGAGCAGGCGCGGCGACCGGTCATCTATTCCGGCGGCGGCGTGATCAATGCGGGGCCGGGCGCGAGCGCGCAGCTGCGCGCCTTCGCGGAGATGACGGGCTTTCCCGTGACCTCGACGCTTATGGGGCTCGGCGCTTTTCCCGCCTCGCACCCGCAATGGCTGGGCATGCTCGGCATGCACGGCGCGTGGGAAGCCAATCATGCGATGCATGATTGCGATGTCATGCTGTGCGTGGGCGCGCGCTTCGACGATCGCGTCACCGGACGGCTCGACGCGTTTTCGCCGCACTCCAAGAAGATCCACATCGATATCGATCCGTCCTCCATCAACAAGAACGTGCTCGTCGATGTGGGGATCATCGCCGATGCGGGCGCGGCGCTAGCCGCCTTGTGCGACGGTTGGCGGGCGCGGCGTTTGGCGCGCGATTCGGCGGGTCTTGCGCCCTGGTACGCGCAGATCGACCAATGGCGGGCGCGTAAGGGCTTCGCCTATCGCCGCGACGAGGCGGTGATCAAGCCGCAATACGCCATCGAGCGCTTGCACGCGCTGACCAAGGACCGCGACGTCTACATCACCACCGAAGTGGGCCAGCACCAGATGTGGGCTGCGCAATTCTTCCATTTCGACGCGCCGAACCGCTGGATGACGTCGGGCGGTCTCGGCACGATGGGCTATGGACTGCCCGCCGCAATCGGCGTGCAGGCGGCGCACCCCGACGCGCTCGTCATCGACATCGCCGGCGAAGCGAGCGTGCAGATGACGATGCAGGAAATGTCCTGCGCGGTGCAGCACGATCTGCCGGTGAAGATTTTCATCCTGAACAATGAATGGATGGGCATGGTGCGCCAGTGGCAGCAATTGCTGCATGGCGAGCGCTATTCCCATTCGTATTCGGAAGCCTTGCCCGATTTCGTGAAGCTGGCGGAGGCTTATGGCTGCGTCGGCATGCGCGCCGAGACGCCGGCCGAGCTCGATGCGAAAATCATCGAAATGATTGATTGTCCAAAGCCGGTTCTGTTCGATTGCCGCGTGGCGAAAACGGAGAATTGCTTTCCGATGATCCCATCCGGCAAGGCGCACAATGAGATGATCCTCGCCGATACGTTCCAGGGCGACGAGATCGATGACGACGGCAAGACGCTGGTGTGAGGCGTTCAGGCGAAGCGATGGCGCAGGCGCAGGAACGGCTTTTCGATGAAGCGGAACGAGGCGAAGGCGACCGCCAGCGTGACGCCATACACGATCGCGAACGTCATCGCCTGGTGCGTGAAGCTCCAGGCGCCGTCGCGTGCGGGCAAAAGACTGCTCACAAGCACCAGCACCGGCAGGTGATAGAGATAGGCGCCATAGGACACCCGCCCGATCGCTTGCAACCCGGGCACGGCGCACACGGCGCCGATCCACGCCTCTTTCGCGAGCACCAGCGCGATGAGCGATCCCGCAAGCAGCGCGATGGCGCTATACATCACGATCTGGCGGCCTTCGCCCCACAAGATGCCGGAAATGATGTTGCGCAGCGAGTCGGCGCCGAAGCCGAGGCTTTGCATCTGCAATCCGGCGTAAACGCCGCAATACGCGACGAACGCGCCGAGCGCGGCGAAAAAGTACAAGCGTGCGCGCGCAAGATCGGCGGCGATGGCGTCGCGGTGCAGGGCGATGAGCGCGCCGATGGCGAAGCTGTCGAAATGCGCAGGGCCGATGACATAGATCGCAAAGGCTTTGTAGCCGTCGTCCGGCAAGGCGCCCTGCGCCCACACGCTCAAGCCCGCGCGGATCAGCGGGCCTGCGATGACGAGCGCGGCGAGCGCGCGCTTCAGCCCTTCGCGGTCAAGGAATGCAAACAGAAACGGGAAGACCAGGTAGAATTGCTCTTCCACGCTGATCGTCCACAGATGGCCGATGGCGGGCCATTGCGCCTCGTGCGCGATCATCCGGAAATTGTAGGTGAAGGTCAGCAGGTAGGGCAGCTCGCCCAAGATATCCGGACGGCTCGCGATCAGCGCCCAGATCATGTTGCCGGCGACGAACAGCACATAGATCGGCCAGATCCGGATCGCGCGGCGCAGCATGAAATTGCGGATCAGCAGCCCGCGCGAAGGATGGGGCGCATCCGATCCCAACAGCGAGGTGGTGATGGCGAAGCCGGAGATGACGTAGAACAGCCACACCCCCATCCAGCCTAGGGGCAAAAGCTGGCAATGCTGCAGCACCACCGCCGTCATCGCAAAACAGCGCAGCGCGTCGATCTCGCCGACATAGGCCGTGCGCGCCGGCGCTGTGTCGGCGGCGCCGGGCGCGGCCGAGGCGGTCAGCGTTGGCGTTCCCATTTGGCACATCCCCCGGCCGGCCGGGCTCTGTTAAGAAGCCCTGCAGCGCCCTCGTCAATCGGTCCGGGGCGTCAGGGTGCAAGTTCCGCTCCGGCGCTGCAGGGCTGGGCGGCGTTTGCGTTCGCGCCCCGCCTCAGGAGCTCCCATGCCGCCGCGCACTGACGATCCCATCGAGAACCGCACCTTGGCGATCCTGGTCGACAACGAGCCGGGCGTGCTGGCGCGCGTGGTGGGGCTGTTCTCCGCACGGGGGTACAATATCGAGAGCCTCACTGTCGCCGAGACCGATCGCGCCCAGCACGCCTCGCGCATCACCATCGTGACGTCGGGTCAGCCGGTCATTCTCGATCAGATCCGCGCGCAGCTCGAGCGAATCGTGGCGGTGCGCCGCGTCATCGACGTGACGCGCGATCCTGCCGGCGTCGAGCGCGAACTGGCGTTGGTCAAGGTGCGCTCGACCGGGCAGGAGCGCATCGAAGCATTGCGCGTTTCGGAAATATTTCGCGCCAAGGTGATCGACACCACGCTCGAAAGCTTCATCTTCGAATTGACCGGCGCCAGCAGCAAGATCAACTCCTTCATCGAATTGATGCGCCCGCTGGGGCTTGTCGAGGTCAGCCGCACCGGCGTCCTCTCGATCCATCGCGGGGTCGAAACCGCGTGACGGCGAGGCGTTTCACCATCCCAACTGAAGAAAGGCGACGGCGATGCGCATCCTGATCGCGGCGGCGATGTTTACGGCGATCTGCGCGGCTGCGCCGATGGCGTCGGCGCAGATCGCCGGCGCGCGCACGCCGTCCTGGGCGCAGTCCCTGGTGGCGTCGGACGTCATCGCCTCGACCGGCGGGCGCTCGACGCTGCAAGGGCCGGGCGTTGATTTTTCCGTGCGCGTGACGGTCGCGCCGCATCAAGGCGGTGTGGCGCGCGTCATCCGCATCGACGGGCGCGGCGGCGAAACAAGCCTGCATCTGCGCCGCTTCACCGGCCACCCCACAGCGGGCTGGTGGATCTGGGGCCCCGAAACGCCGGCGTCGCGCGCGCTGACGCCGGCGCAGCGCGCCGATCTCGAGCGCCTGGCGAGCGCTGCGGTCAGCGCCGTCGGCGCCAGCGACCAGACATGTCCTGCCGGCGAGCAGGCCTTCGTGGAGATTTTCTCGCGCGGGCGATCGACCGTCGCGTCGCGCGCATGCCTCGGCGCCGATCCGGTGAGCGCGCTGGCGCGCACGGCTTCCGATCTCGCCGGGTCGCGCACGGAAGAAGAGCTGCACGCCGCAGCGATCGAGGAATTGCTGGAGACCGATCGCGCCTTCAACGCGATGGCCCAGGCCGATGGCGCGCCGGCGGCGTTCGCCCATTTCGCGGCTGACGACGCTGCGCACTT
>CAZMRN010000190.1:794-4945 GCA_964568575.1 uncultured Caulobacteraceae bacterium | reverse complement strand
AGACCGACATCCGCCGCTACGCACTCGCCCACGCGATCCTCGCGCCCAATCCGCACAACCGGCAGCCCTGGCTCGTCGATCTCGACGGGGCGGACGGCTTGACGCTGTCGATCGACCGCGAGCGCCTGTTGCCCGTCACCGACCCCTTCGAGCGGCAGATCACGATCGGCTGCGGCGCCTTCCTGGAGCTCTTGGCGCTTGCGGCGGGCGCGCGCGGCTACGCGACCGAGATCGCCGTTTTTCCCCAAGGCGAGCCGCAGCCGCGTCTCGACGATCGCCCGATCGCGCAGGTGCGCTTCGTTCCCGGCGCGGCGCAAGCCGATCCGCTGTTCGCGCACGTGCTGGCGCGCCGCACCAATCGCAAAGCCTATGCGCCGCGCATTCCAGCGGAAACGGATTTGCGCGCCATCGCCGCCGCCGCCGCCGGGCCCGGCCTGACCTTCGGCTGGGCTGCCGGCGGCGAGTTGCGCGAAACCTTGCGCGCGCTGGCGTGGGACGCGTTCGAAACCGAAATGACGACCCGCGACGCCTACATGGAAAGCGTCGATCTGATGCGCATCGGCGCGGCCGAAATCGCCCGCTACCGCGACGGCCTAGTGCTCGACGGGCCGATGATCGAAATTGCGCGCACGCTGGGCCTGGTCAATCGCGACGTCCTGGCCGACCTCTCGAACCCGTTCACCCGCGGCGGCGTCGACGCCTTCAAGCCGCTGGCGCTCGAGGCGCCGGCGTTCCTGTGGCTGCGCAGCGCCGACAACACGCGCGCTGCGCAAATCGCTTCCGGCCGCGCGTATGCGCGCGCCAATCTCGCCGCGACCGAGCGCGGCCTCTCCATCCATCCCTGGAGCCAAAGCCTGCAGGAATATCCAGAACAGGCGCGCTACATGGAGCAGGCGGAGCGTGTGATGAATGCGCCCGGCGATGCGCGCGTGCAGATGTTCGTGCGCATCGGCTATGGTCCGCAAATCGGCCCTTCGCCGCGGCGCGGGCTGGAGGAGCATGTGCGCGCATGAGCAAGCCGCTCGACCCGATTGCGGTCGCGTTCGAAGTCTTCAACGAAATCGGCATCATCGCCCAGCTCGGGCACACCGAATTCGCGCGCGCGCTGCCCGATGATTTGTCGACCGCGGGTTTCGCTGCGCTGAACCGCTTCGTGCGCATGGGTCTCGACGGCGATTCCCCCGCCCGCATGGCGCGCGCCTTTCAGGTGACGAAGGGCGCGATGACCTACACGCTGCAACGGCTCGAGGCCAATGGGCACGTGACGCTCGATCCCGATCCGCAGGACGGGCGCGGCAAGATCGTGCGCATCACCGAGAAAGGCCGCATCGCGCGCGACGAGGCGATCGCGCGGCTTGCGCCCATGCTCGGCGACTTGCTGCAGACGATGGATTTCGCCGAACTCGCCGCGATCCTGCCGACGCTGAAGAAATTGCGTCAGACGCTCGACGCAGCGCGCGATTAGGCCTGCCGCGCCGGCGCAATGCGGCGCACCGCGACGGTGGCGCCCGAAACGGAAACAACCTCAACCCTGTCGCCCGCCGCAATCGTTTCCGACGCGGTGGCGCGCCACACGGTGTCGCCGAGCTTGACGGCGCCGAGGCCGTTGACGAAGGCGTCAGCCGCTTCGCCCGTGGCGCCGACCATCTCGCGGGCGCGATCGTTCAGCGTGTCGTCGCCGCGCGGATTGAGCCAGCGCCCGCGCACATAACGCGGCCCCATCAGCGTCAGCACGATGGAGGCTGCGCCGAACGCCACCCAATCCGCAGCGCTTGCGTCAGGCAGCAGCCACGCCGCGAGCGCGGCGAGAACCGCTGCGGCGGCGGGCCACAACAGAAAGGTGGAGCCGGTCATCAGCTCCGCCGCCAGAAACGCCAGCGCCACGACCAGCCAATGCCAGGGCGCAAGGTTCACGAACGAATGGGCGTCCACGCGATCCTCCTCCGCGCTCAGAGCGCGACAGCCTCAGCCGGTGGGCGGGGTTGCGGTGCGCGCTGGCGCAGAGCGGGGCGCAGCGCCCTGATCGATCAGCGCGCGGATGGATTCGGCGAACCCGGCGAGACCGCCAAGATCGGCGGGCACGATGACGGTGCGCTGCTGCGGCGAAGTCGCCAATTGGCCGAACGCCTCGATATATTTCTGTCCAAGGAAATAATTGATGGCGTTGACGTCGCCGGCGGCGATCGCTTCGGACACCATTTGCGTGGCTTTCGCTTCGGCTTCGGCGGCGCGTTCGCGCGCTTCGGCGTCGCGGAAGGCGGCTTCGCGGCGGCCTTCGGCCTCGAGGATGGCGGCCTGCTTGGCGCCTTCGGCGCGGGTGATCTGCGCCTGACGATCGCCGTCGGCTTCCAGGATCTGGGCGCGGCGTTCGCGCTCGGCCTTCATCTGCCGCGCCATCGCCGCGGTGAGATCGGCCGGCGGCGACAGATCCTTGATCTCGATGCGCGTCACCTTCACGCCCCATGGCTCGGTGGCGGCGTCGATCACGGTCAACAGGCGCGCATTGATCGCGTCGCGCTGCGACAGCACTTCGTCGAGCTCCATCGAGCCGACGACTGTGCGCAGATTGGTCTGCGACAAATTGATGATGGCGAGTTGCAGGTTTTCGATCTGGTAGGCGGCTTTCGACGCATCGATGACCTGGATGAACACCACCGCGTCGCAGGTGACGATGGCGTTGTCGCGCGTGATGACTTCCTGGCGCGGAATGTCGATCACCGTCTCCATCATGGAGATGCGCCGCCCAACCCGGTCTATGAACGGCACGAGGAAGGCGATGCCCGGGCGCAGCGTGCGCGTATAGCGCCCGAACCGCTCCACCGTGAATTGCCGCCCCTGCGGCACCACTTTGATCGCGGAGAACACCACCACGATCGCCAGGAACGCCAACACGAAAGCCAGAATCTGGTCGCCCACCGCGCCCTCCCAAGGACAACGCCGCCTTGTGCGCACAGATATGTGAACGCCGGACTGACGGAAAAAGGGCGCGGACGCCGATTTCGGCCCCCGCGCCCCCAAAAACGCTTCAAGACTTTGTTAAGCGTCTAGCCGAGCTGGCCCAGCAGGTATTCCGCGCTCGACACCTTGTACTCGCCGCCTTCCTCGACATTGAGCTTCTCCACCACGCCGTCGCGCACGAGCATGGCGTAGCGCTGCGAGCGCATGCCCATGCCGAAGCGCGAGCCGTCCATCTCCAGGCCGATCGCCTTGGTGAACGCGCCGTTGCCGTCGCCCAGCATCAGGATGGCGTCGCCGACATTCTGGTCCTTGCCCCAAGCGCCCATGACGAAGGCGTCGTTGACGCTGACGCAGGCGATGCGGTCCACGCCCTTGGCGCTGAGCTCGCCAGCCTTGTCGCGGAAGCTCGGCAAATGGCGCGCCGAGCAGGTCGGCGTGAAGGCGCCCGGCACGGCGAACAGCGCCACGGTCTTGCCGCCGAACACCTCTTGTGTGGTCATGGGCTTGGGGCCTTCGGCCGTGCCGGCCATGAAGGTCGCTTCGGGCAAACGCTCGCCGATCTTGATCATCCCGCTTCTCCGGTTTTTCGCCGCAACCGCCTACACCATAATGTGTGCGCAAGGCGAGGCGAAAGCGGCGGTTTCACTTGTCGCGCGGGGGCGCGCAGGCGCATGCTGGCGCCGCCATGGAGCTGCCCATGCACGCCTCGCTGTCCGGCAAATTGCTGGTCGCCATGCCCGGCATCGGCGACCCGCGCTTCGAGCGCTCGGTCATCATGATGTGCGTCCACACGCCCGAACAGGCGATGGGGCTGATCGTGAACAAGCCCAAGGAGGACCTCACGCTGGGCGAGGTGCTGGAGCATCTGGGCCTCGAAGTGGACGCCGCGGTGGCCGCGCACGGCGTGCTTGACGGCGGCCCGGTGCAGCCCGAGCGCGGCTATGTGCTGCACACCGACGATTACGAGGTCGCCGACGCGACGCGCCCGGTCTGCGCGGGCGTGTCCCTCACCGCGACCCGCGAAGCTCTGGCCGCGATCGCGCGCGGCGCCGGCGAGCCGAAGGCGGCCGTGCTGGCGCTGGGCTGCTCGGGCTGGGGCGCGGGGCAGCTGGAGCACGAACTGGCGCAGAACGCCTGGCTCGTGGCGGAGCCTGACGCCGCGATCGTGTTCGGCGACGGCCATGACGGCAAAT
>CAZMRN010000190.1:0-771 GCA_964568575.1 uncultured Caulobacteraceae bacterium | reverse complement strand
CATCGACCCCGCCAGCCTCAGCGGGCAGGCCGGCCGCGCGTAGAGCGCGAGACGCGCGCGATCGGCAAAACCGGTTTCTGGTTTTCGCGTTGAGGACGATCATTGACGAACAACGCAGCGCCCCCTCAGTCCGCTTCGCGGACAGCTCCCCCGTAAACGGGGGAGCAAAAGCGCCGCTTTCTTCCCCCGCGTGCGGGGGAAGTGGCGGCCGAAGGCCGTCGATGGGGGCGCTCGCCGCCGTCTCGTCGTCAGGCTAGCGCGCGCCGCCAGCGAGCGCGAAGGCTTCTTCCGCCGGCAGCGGCATCGCCCACAGCCGGCCTTGCCCATAGGCGCAGCCCATCGCGCGCAGGGCGTCGCGCTGGCTTTCGGTCTCGACGCCCTCGCCGACCGCCGCGATCGACAGCTCGGCGCACAAATCCAACACCGCGCGCACGATGCGGCGCTCGGTCGTGTCGCGATCGACGAGGCGGATGAAGCTCTGATCGAGCTTGACGATGTCGGCCGGCAGGCGCGCGAGCCAGGAGAGCGAGGCGTGGCCGGCGCCGAAATCGTCGAGCGCGATGCGCATGCCGGCGCTGCGCAGACGCGCCAAATCTTCCGCCGCGCGTGAAATATCGCTGAGCCAGTGATGTTCCGTGAGCTCCACCGTGACCGCCGCCGGCGCCAGGCCCGCTTCGGCGACGGCCTCGAGCACGAAATCGGCGCCGCCGTCGCTCAAGTCGCGGCCGGTGATGTTGATCCCGAGCGTTTCGGCGCGGGCGCCGCGCCGGC
>CAZMRN010000189.1:0-4963 GCA_964568575.1 uncultured Caulobacteraceae bacterium | reverse complement strand
AAGGGCTGCGGCAGCGCCGCCCGCGCCGCCGCGGCGCGCGGCCCCCACACGGGATCGTCGGCGCCCTGGGCGGCGATCGGCACCGAGAACCGCAGCACGCCTTCTTCGGGAATGCAGACGTCGGCGCAGATCAGCCAATAGGCGTCGACCGCAAACGTCGCCGTTTCGCCCGGGCGCGCCGTCGCCGGCGCGGTGAGCGTGATCGGGTAAAGCGCCTCGCCGGAATAGCCGTATTGCATGATCCCGGCGAGCGGCAGGCGCTCCGGGGCCGGCCAGCCCATGTCGCCGACGACGAAGCCCGGCGGGGCGGACCAGGTCAGCTCGGTCGGCTCGCCGCTGTCGCCGGGATTGCGCCAATAGGTGTGCCAGCCCGGCGCCATGGTCTGGCGCAGGACGACCGTGAAGGTTTCGCCCGGCGCCACGGCGGCGCGCGCGCTGTGCAGGTCGGTCTCCATGTGCGGCGTGCGGACCGGTTCGGCCGCCGCCGAACACGCCGCTGCGGCCATCGCCGCCGCCAGGATCGCTGTGCGCATCATGCGCACGGAGATAAAGCCTCCCTTGCACCCCGCCAACGGCGCGCGCCGTCGCGGCGCAGATCGGCGCCCCCTTTTCGTTCTCCCGGTTCCGTGCTGCAAAGTGGAGATTACGGAGGACGACCGCCCATGACCCGCATGAACCGCCAATGGCGTCTGAAGCGCCGCCCCACGGGCGACATCAAGGACGGCGACCTCGAATTCGTCGAAAGCCCTGTCCCCGCGCTCGCGGACGGACAGATCCTGGTGCGCACGATCTATCTGTCGCTCGACCCGACCAATCGCATCTGGATGAGCGACATCGACCAATACATGCCGCCCGTCGGCATCGGCGACGTGATGCGCGGCGGCGTGCTGGGCGTGGTGGAGGAAAGCCGCGACCCGGCCAAGCCGGTGGGCGCGATCGTTTCGCCGGGCATCGGCGGCTGGCAGGATTATACGATCGTCGACGGCGGCGTCGCCCAGATCATCCCCCAAATTCCCGGCGTGCCCTTGAGCGCCTACATGTCGGTGCTGGGGCTGACCGGGTGGACGGCCTATTTCGGACTCCTGGACATCGGCCAGCCGAAGCCGGGCGAGACGGTGGTGGTCTCGGCCGCTGCGGGCGCGGTCGGCTCGATCGTCGGCCAGATCGCCAAGATCAAGGGCGCGCGCGTCGTCGGCATCGCCGGCGGGCCCGACAAATGCCGCTGGATCACCGAAGAGCTCGGCTTCGACGGGGCGATCGACTACAAGAACGAGGATGTCGGCGCAGGGCTCGATCGGCTCTGCCCAAACGGGATCGACGTCAATTTCGAGAATGTCGGCGGGCCGATCATGGACGCCGTGATGGCGCGGATGAACAATTTCTCGCGCATGCCCTTGTGCGGCATGATCTCGACCTACAACGCCGATGATTTCGCGCCGCCGAAACATTTCGCCGCGATCCTGATGCATCGCATCCGTGTGCAGGGCTTCATCGTGATCGATTATCTGCCGCGCTTCGGCGAAGCCATCGGCGATCTCTCGCGCTGGCTGATGGAAGGCAAGCTCAAATACAAGGTCCATATCGATCAGGGCCTGGAAGGCGCGCCGACCTCCTTGAAGCGCCTGTTCACCGGCGCCCATGACGGCAAATTGCTGGTGCAGGCGTCGCCGCTGCCGGCCGGGGTGATGTGAGATGGCGCCGAAAGGACAATCCTGGCGCTTCGACGACATTCCGCTGGGTTATGTGCACATGTTCGGCGCGAGCGCGCTGTCGCGCGAGGACATCGCGCTGTTCCACGAGCGTTTCGGGCCCTATCTGCCGCAGCAATCGGGCGCCATCGAGGGTCAGCCGGCCGCGCAGGGACACGTCTTCGCGCTGTGGTCGCGCATGGTGTTCGAGGAGACCAAGGATTGGCCGATCCTGGCGCGCCTCGGGCAAGACGCGCTGCGCTGGTACCGCACCGCGCAGGCCGGCGACGTGCTGTCGGTGAAGCTCACTTTTTTGACCAAAGAGCCTGTGAACGACCAGCGCGGCATCATCATCGTCAATCACGACGTGCTGAACCAGAACGGCGACCTGGTGATGTCGCTCCTGACCCGCAGCGTCTACGCGCGGTGATTTGGGATGGGCGGCGATGCGCGTCGCCCCCCTCCGTCGCCTGCGGCGACACCTCCCCCGTGAACGGGGGAGGAAAACAATTCAATACGGGGCGCTATTTCCTCCCCCGCTTGCGGGGGAGGTGTCGCCGCAGGCGACGGAGGGGGCGGCGCCACGCACCTTCCGGGACAACTACTCCGCCGCGACGCGCGCGCTTTGCGGCGCCAGCAGGGCTTGTTTGGCGTCGCGGTACTCGCGCTCCAGGCGGTCGACATACTCCGCCACGCTGGGCGCCGATTTCAGCGCGCCGATGCCCTGGCCGCAGCCCCAGATGTCCTTCCAGGCCTTCTTCTCGGTGTTGCCGCCGGAGCCGAAATTCATCTTGGAGGGATCGCTCTCGGGCAAATTGTCGGGGTCGAGCCCGGCGTTGACGATGGATGGGCGCAGATAATTGCCGTGCACGCCGGTGAACAGGTTCGAATAGACGATGTCGGCGCCGGAGGACTGAACGATCATGTCCTTATAGCCTTGCACGGCGTTGGCTTCCTGCGTGGCGATGAAGGCCGAGCCGATATAGGCGAGGTCGGCGCCGATCGCCTGGGCGGCGAGCACGGCGCGGCCAGTTGCGATGGCGCCCGACAGCAGCAGCGGGCCGCCGAAGAATTCGCGGATCTCCTGGATCAGCGCGAACGGCGATTGCGTGCCGGCATGGCCCCCGGCGCCGGCGCACACTGCGATGAGCCCGTCGGCGCCCTTCTCCAGCGCCTTCTTGGCGTGGGCGACATTGATGATGTCGTGCAGCACGATGCCGCCATAGGAATGAATCGCGTCGTTCACTTCGGTGCGCGCGCCCAGCGAGGTGATGACGATCGGGACCTTGTATTTCACGCACATGTCGACGTCGTGCTGCAGGCGGTCGTTCGACTTGTGCACGATCTGATTGACGGCGTAGGGCGCGGCCGGGCGGCCGGGATTGGCCTCGGTCCAGGCGGCGAGTTCGTCCTGGATGCGCTCGAGCCACTCGCCCAGGACCGGGCCGGGCCGGGCATTGAGCGCGGGAAAGGAGCCGACCACGCCCGCCTTGCATTGCGCGATGACGAGGTCGGGGCCGGAGATGATGAACAGCGGCGAGCCCACGACCGGGATGCGCAGGGACTGAAGCACAGGCGGCAGGCTCATCGACGTTTCCTCTTCTCGTTTCCGTTCGCGTCAACGTAAAACTAGCGCCCCCGCCCCGCTGCGCCAACCCGCCTTGACGCGAACCGGAATGAAGGCCTCCTAAACCGCATGGCTGACGACCTCCCCCTCGCCGCCGATTTCCCGCCCGCCGACGAGGCGCGCTGGCGGGCGCTGGCGGAAAAATCGCTCAAGGGCGCGCCCTGGGAGCGCCTCGTCGGGCGCACCGCCGACGGCGTCGCGCTGAAACCGCTCTATCGCGAAACCGATATCGCGACCGCAATCGACGCAAGCGGCCTGCCGGGCCAGGCGCCGTTCACGCGCGGGGGCGCAGCCGCCCGCCCGGTCGCGCTGCCCTGGTCGATCCGCCAGGGGGTTTGGGAGGCCGAGCCCGAGGCCGCCAATGCGGCGGCTCTGGAAGAGCTGCAGAAGGGCGCGTCCGCGCTGGAGCTGGTCATCGACCCCAGCGGCGGGCGCGGCGTCGCCATCGCCTCGATCGACGATCTCAAGCGCGCGCTCGACGGCGTGATCTTCGAGATCGCGCCGATCGCGCTCGACGCGCAATCGTTCAGCCTCGCCGCGGCGAAATCGCTGCTGACGCTCACGCGCGGCGCGCCCAACGCGAAGCCGGCCTTCAATCTCGATCCGCTCGGCGCGCTGATGCGCGACGGCGCTTGGGGCGATTGCACGCCCGACAGCGCCGCCGCCTTCGCCCGCGACATCGCCGATGTTTTCGCGTCCGCGCAAGCGATCCGCGTCGATGCGCGCCCGGCGCATGAAGCCGGCGGCTCGGAGGCGCAGGAATTGGGAACCGCGCTCGCGGCGGGCGCGGCCTATCTGCGCGCGCTGACCGACGCCGGCCTCAGCGTCGACGCCGCCGCGCGTGCGATCGGATTCACGGTGAGCGTCGGGCCGGACGTGCTGATCGAAGCGGCGAAGCTGCGCGCGCTGCGGCTGTGCTGGGCGCGCATGCTGGAGGCGTGCGGCGCAGCCGAAAACACGCGCGCGGCGACGATCCACGCGGTGACGTCGCGCCGCATGATGACGCGCCACGACGCCTGGTCGAACATGCTGCGCACGACCGCGGCCTGCTTCGCTGCTGTCGTCGGCGGCGCGGAAGCGATCACCGTGCTGCCGCTCACCGACGCCATCGGCAAACCGACCGGCTTCGGCCGCCGCATCGCCCGCAACACGCAGCTGATCTTGATGGAGGAATGCCATCTCGGCCACGTGACCGATCCCGCCGGCGGCGCCTGGTTCGTCGAGGCGATGACGCAAGAGTTGGCGCAGGCGGGTTGGGCCTTCATGCAAAGCATCGAGAAGGCCGGCGGCCTGGTCGCTGCGCTCGATGCGGGGCTGGTGCAACACGCCATCGCGCAGACCAGGGAGCAGCGCATGAAAGCGTTCGCTGCGCGCAAAGAGACGATCACCGGCGTCACCGATTTTCCGCTTTTGGAGGAGCGCGCGGTCGAAGCGGCGGCGCCGTGGCCTGCGGCGCGCGCGCACGACAAGGCCTTGACGCCGATCCGCTGGGCGGCGCCCTTCGAACGCTTGCGCGATCGCGCCGATGGGCAAGGCGTGTTCTTCGCGACGCTCGGGCCGCTGGCGGAGTTTTCGCCGCGGACGAACTTTTCCCGCAACCTCCTCGCCGTCGGCGGCCTCGTCGCGGTGTCGCCGGAAGCGGTCTATG
>CAZMRN010000188.1:0-5027 GCA_964568575.1 uncultured Caulobacteraceae bacterium | reverse complement strand
GGCGTCGCGCACCCAGGCGCGCCAGCCTTCGCGCGGCGTGATCTGCGCCCAGGCGCCATCGAGATAATGCGCGATCGCATGATCGGCGAACGTCGCCCACGCGGCGCCGGTCTTGCCCGGCGGCAGGATGTAGAGATCGCCGTCGGCGGGGCTTGCAGGCTGCGCGCTCGTCGTCGCCGACAGCGCAGTGAGCTGCACGATGCGGTCGAGCGCGGACAGCGATTCATTGACCGTGACGTGCTTCTGCGCCTGCGCCGAGGCGAGATAAGGGAGCTGCAGATTCGTAGTGTTGGACATGGGCGCAAGGCTAAGCTCGCGCCAAGCCCGGTCGGATCGATCGCGTGTCGTGCTGCGTCAGGTCAGCCGAGCGCGCGGGCGAACAGCGCGTCGTATTCCGCGTCCTTGAAGGGAATGGCGTTGGTGAAGGTCGCGAGATCAGACACCGCATAGGGCCGCGAATCCGACCAGTGATCGCCGGTCACGCCCATCGCCGAGAGCGAGGCGGGAATGCCGAGATCGGCGTTCAGCTGGGCGATCGCATCCGAGACGCGCGCGTGCGGCGCAAGCCGCATGGCGCGGCCGATGCGCGCGAGCTTCGCCTCCGCTGCGCCGGCTTCCTCGATCATACGCAAAGCGTGCGGCAGGATCACCGCGTTGAGCGTGCCGTGATGCAGCCGCAAGGCGGCGATGCGGCCGAGCGCATGCGACAGGCCGTGCACAGCGCCCAGGCCTTTGACGAAGGCGAGCGCGCCCTCGTAGGACGCCATCATCATGTTCCAGCGCGCATCGCGATCGGCGCCGTCGCGCGCGGCGCGGATGAGCCAGCCTTCGCCCACGGCGCGCTCGACGCCGTCGAGGCCGACGGCTTCCGCCGGCGGATTTACGACCGGCGAGAGCACCGCCTCGATGCAGTGCGTCACCGCATCCATGCCGGTCGCGGCGGTGAGGCCGGGCGGCAGCGCGAGCGTCAATTCCGGATCGCACAGCGCGATCGGGGGAATGAGGTTCGGCGAAACGAAGGTTTCCTTGCGGCCATTGTCGAGAATGAGAACGAAACCGACCGAAACTTCGCTGCCGGTGCCCGCCGTCGTCGGGATCGCGACCATCGGGGGAATGCGGCCGATCAGCTTGGTGCCGCGCTGCGTGCCGCCGAAGCGCTCATACGGGCCTTCATGCGTCGCCATCAGGCCGACGGCCTTGGCCATGTCCATCGACGAGCCGCCGCCGAGCGCGACGAGCGCGTCGGCGCCCGACGCCCTATAGGCCGCTGCCGCCTCGCGGGCGGCGGACTCGGTGGGGTTCGAGGGCGTATCGGCGTAGACGCTGGCCGGCGCCGCCGCGAGCGCGGCCGTCACCTGGTCGAGCAGGCCGTTCGCCTTCAAGCCGGCGTCGGTGACGATGAACGGATTCGTCGCGCCGAGCGATTTCAATAGATTGGGCAATTGCTTCAGCGCGCCATGATCGAACACGCAGGTGTTGAGATATTGCAGCGTCGCCATGCGGTCCTCTTATGAAGCGTTACGCATCGGACTAGCCGCAACTAGACAGGCATGTCTAGTGTGATCTAGTTGGCGCATGGACGCGAGCGACATTTTCCACTTTCCGCGCACGCGCGAGGCGCAGTCCTGCTTCGAGCAGCTGCGCACCGGCGCCGCGCACGCGATCGTCCTCTATGGACCGCGCCGGTCGGGCAAGACGCGCTTTCTGCTGCGCGACATGGCGCCTCTGGCCGAAGCGGCCGGCTGGCGCGCCATCTACGCCAGCTTCTGGCCCGCGCCGGGCGATCCCGCCGCCGCGATCGTGCATGAGATCGAGCGGCGCGCCAGCGTGCGCACCAAGCGCGCCGCGCTCGATCTGTTCCGCCAGGCCGAGATCACCGCAAGCGTGCGCACGACCGGCCCTGCCGTGCTGGAGGCGGCGGTCAAGAAGCCGGCGCAGCCGCGCGCGGCGCGCCCGCGCCTGCTTGACGCCGTGCTCGACGAGATATGCGCCGGGCGCCGCCGCGCGCTCCTGCTGCTCGGCGTGTCGAAAGCGCATGCGCATTTCATCGCGACATTGCGCACCAGCCTCGACAAGCGCAGCGGCCAGGTGTGCGCGATCTTCACCGGATCGTCCGACCCCGGCCTGCGCGCCATGTTCGCCGATCAGCGCGCGCCGCTGTTCAATTTCGGCGACCGAATCGCGCTCGAACCGCTGGGGCGCGCCTTCGTCGTCCACCAGCGCGCAGCGCTCGCCAAGCGCGGCGTGCAGGTCGCCGAAGCCAAGCTGGAGCGCGCCCTGATCGCGCTTAATCGGCGGCCGGTGGAGTTCAGCGCGTTTCGCAACAAGCTGTTGCGCCAGGACGCCGCCGATCCCGATCGCGCGCTTGCGGAAACGCGCGCGGAAATGGCGGAGCATTACGGCTTTCCGCAAATCTGGGACGCTTTGGGCGCGCTGCCGCGCGCGACGTTTCGCGTGCTCGCCGAAGCCAAGGCGACGCCGTTCGAGACCGACGGGCTCGAGGCGATCGCGCGGCTTGTCGGCCTGCCCGCGGTGTCGGCGCAGACCGTGCAGGGCGCGATGCGCACGCTCGAACGCCGCGGCCTGGTCCGGCAATATGTGTCGCGCGGCCCCTATGCGCCGCTCGACGACGCGTTCGTCGATTGGGCCTTGGAACGGCCCACCGCAGACTTTCGCGCAGCCGCCCCCGCGTCGGGGCGGCGGCCAAAGCGCGACTAGACGCGACTAGACGAGCGCGTCTAGTCGCGCGGCGCAACGCCCAGAACGCGCTGGAAGAACAGCGTCTCGGCTTCGCGCTGCGCCTGCTGGTTCTCGCGGCGGCGGAACCCGTGGCCTTCATTGGCCGCCAGCATGTACCAGGCGTCGCCGCCATTGGCGCGCACCGTGCGCAGCAATTGCTCGGCCTCAGACACCGGCACGCGCGGATCGTTCGCGCCGTGGATGACGAACAAGGGCTTGGTGATGCGCGCCGCGTTGGTCAAAGGCGAGATGCGCAGCAAGGTCTCGCGCATCGCCGGATCGCGCTCGTCGCCATATTCGACCCGGCGCAAATCGCGGCGATAGCCGCTGGTGTTCTCCAAGAAGGTCACGAAATTGGAGATGCCGACGATGTTCACGCCGCCCGCGAGGCGGTCGTTGTAATGCGTCATCGACGCCAGAACCATGTAGCCGCCATAGGAGCCGCCATAGACCAGCGTGCGCGCCGCATCGAGATCGTCCTGCTGGGCGATCCAGTCGAGCAGCGCGCCGATGTCGCGCACGGAATCCTCGCGCTTCTCGGCGTTGTCGAGCGCGAGAAACGCTTTGCCGTAGCCGTCCGAGCCGCGGACGTTCGGCGCGATCACGGCGATGCCGAGTTCGTTCACCAGATATTGGATGGTCGACGAAAAGGTCGGGCGGAATTGCGCCTCCGGTCCGCCATGGATGGAGATGACGACCGGATGCGGCCCCGGCGTGCGCGGCGCGAAGAGAAATCCGGTGATGCGCAGCCCGTCGAAGCTCGTCCACTCGATCAGGCGAGGGGCGACGAACGTTTCCGGGTTCAGGCCGCCGACTTCGCTTTGCGTCCAGCGCGTCAGGCTGCGCGCGCGCAGATCGTAAGTGTAGACGTCGCCGGGCGAGGTGGCGCTGTTCAGCGTGAAGCCGATGCGGGCGCTGGCGTCGCAAAAGGTCACGCCGGATATGACGCCGGCCGGCAGCGCCGGCGCGGGCAATGCGCGGCCGGTGCGCGCATCGATCAGGCGCAGCGTGGAATTGCCCGCCTCGTTGACGACATACGCGATCTTGCGGCCGTCCGGCGACAGATCGAAGGATTCCACGCTCCACGCCATCTCCGGCGACAGCGGCATGCGCGCGCCCGTCGCCAGATCGAGGCGCACCAGGCGCACATGGTCCGATCCCTCGTCGCTCAGCAGATAAAGCGCGCGGCCGTCGGGCGAAAATTCGCCGCCGGCATAGGCGACGTCGAGGTCGGGCGTCAGCTCCTGCAGCGCGCCTGTCGCGACATCGAGAATGAAGCGACGGCTCTTGGCGATGGAGATGGTCTGGCCGAGGAGAAGCAGGCGTCCGTCCGCGCTCCAATCGATCGGCGCGATCGCGCCTGTGCCTTGCAAGATCCTGCGCCGCGAGGCGGGATCGCGCGGATCGGCGAGGAAGATGTCGTAATCGCCGCGATCAGCATAGGTGCGCGCCCAGGCGACGCGGGCGCCGTCGTCGCTGATCGTGAAGCTCAGATTGCGCGTGCCCGGTTCGGTGAATTCGAGCGTGCGCCCGCGCGCTTCGTCGAGCAGATAGCCGCCGAAATTCTCATCGCCGCCGACGTCGCGCGTGAACACGATCCCGCCGCCCGGCAATGCTTCGGCGCCGGCGACGGGCTCTTCGAAGAAGGTCAGCTGCGTGCGCGCGCCGAGCGGCTGCGCCACGCGATGGATTTGTGCGGTGTCGCCGAAGCGCGTGGCGATCAGCACGCCGCCGCCCGGCGCCCAATCCTGGAACGATGCGGCGCGCGCATTGACGTATTGCTGCAGCCGCGCGCGCACCGGGGCGGGGGTCTCTGGAACCTGCTCCAGCGTCAACGCGCCGCGCGTCGTGCGCTGGACGGCGTCCTGCGCCAGCGCCGGGGCGGTCGCGGCCACCAACGCAGCCAATCCCAGAAACGCGTGACGCATGCTCTCCCCCTCGGTGTTGCTGATGACGGCGTGCGGCGGCGTCAGCCGCCTTGCGCAACGGGATCGAACTCCGCCACCCAGTGGCCGGGCGCGGTTTCGATCAGCTGCGGGCGATATTGCTCGGCGTCGGGATCGTCGATCATTTTCGATTTCAGGAAACGAAGGCTGGCGCGCGAATCGAGCGGGCTCGGCAGATCGCCGCTCAGCCGCATGCGCGGCGCGGCCTGCGCCGCTTCGGGATCGATGCGCGGCGCAGCCGCCAGCAGCGCGAGCGTGTACGGATGGCGCGGCCCCCGCAGGACGGAAGCGCCCGCGCCGGTCCCCCCCCCCGCTCCTGCCGCCGGCGCCGAGGCGAAGGAT
>CAZMRN010000187.1:0-5043 GCA_964568575.1 uncultured Caulobacteraceae bacterium | reverse complement strand
GTGAGCGCCGTCATCTTAAAGGTCCGCGCGCGTGACGGTGCGGTTGAGCCGCGCCGCGTCACGCCAGATGCTGGCGCCATAGCGCGCGCCGAAGCCGGGCCCCGGCGGCAGCGCGAGTTCGCCCGCGACCGGCGCGATGCGCGGCTCATGCTCGAAATCGAGGCGGCGTTCGCGCTGGCGATATTCCTGAAATCCGTAAAGGTTGGGCGTGGCGCACGCAAAATGCAGAAGCTCCACCATCTCGACGCCGTTGCGTGGATAATGCGGCGCGACGGGAACGCCCGCCGCCGCCGCCATGCGCGCCACAAGCAGCGTGCGGATCATGCCGCCATTGTACATGAAATCGGGTTGCAGGATGTGCAGGCCGCGATGGCGCAGATACCAGCGCCAGCGTTCGAGCGCGCCGTCCTGTTCGCCGCCGGCGATTTTCAGCTTGTACCGGCGCCGGCGCACATGCGCCGTGACTTGCGCGGTCATTTCGAAATCCTCGAACGGGCAGGGCTCTTCGAGAATGTCGACGCCGTGGTCCTCCAGCATGGCGCAGATTTCGATCGCGCGCGGCGCGTCGAACGAGCCGTTGGCGTCGGCGTAGATCGTCATCGCGTCGCCGAAGGTGCGCCGCGTCAGCGCCACCAGCGCCTCCTGGCGCCCGGGGCTGGCGTCGGCGTTGCGGCTCATGCGGCCGCCGACCTTGAGCTTAAGCGCGCGCGCGCCCGTGCGCGCGACCGCTTCCTCGAAGCGCGCCACCTCGACCTCGGGGCTGGTGTCGCGCGCCAGGCTCGACACATAGATCGGCACGCGGTCGCGGATCTGGGGGCCCATGAAGTCGATGCAGCGCACGCCGGCGGTCTTGCCGAGCATGTCCCAGATGGCGAGTTCGCAATGGCCGATGGCCGTCCACAGGGCGAGCCCGGCGAATTTGTACTGGCGGCGATAGACCTCGTCGATCAGGCGCGCGATGTCGCGGGCGTCCTGGCCGATGAAGGCGGGCGCCACGGCCAGATCGAGCAGGCTGATCACCTCCTCCATCCGCGCATTCGCCTTGACCACGCCTTCGACGCCGTCTTCGGAGATCACGCGCACGAATTGGGTGTCCGGGCGGCCGAGCTGGAACACCTCGATCGAGCGGATCGTCACCGGCGCCGGCAGCCGCGCGGTGAAATCCACCACGCCAGGCAGGGCCGGCGGGAAGCGCAAGAGGCCTCGAGCGCCGGGTTCCGCGACAACCATCCCGGCGTCCGCCGGCCCGGCCAATCCCACCGCCGCGCCGGTCAGGCCAGCTCGCCAGAGGTCGCGGCGATTGAGGTCGATTCCGCTTGGCATGGGGCCTTCCTCGCAATTGATCAGGGCGATTGGCCACCCCAGCAGCGCCTGCAGACAGCCAGAGCCAAGCTATGGCCCCGCATTTTCCGGCGATTTTGGCCGCGTTTGTGGCAAATCCGCAACCCTTTTCGCCATGACGGCGTTCAAATTGGTCAGGACGCTTTTTGACATCTGCTCTGGTCGATGCGATAGAGGCGGTCAGCGGCGCCGCGAGAGCGTCCTGGGGAGGACTGTATGTACAAGGAAACGTCGCGAATCGCCCTGGCCGCCGCCCTGTCCATAGCGACGGCCCCCCTGGCGTTCGCGCAAACCGCCGAGACCACCCCCGCGGTCCAGGGCGAGGAGATCATCGTCACCGGGCAGCGCGGGGCCATCAACCGGGCGCGCGCGGCCGAGCGCGATGCGGCGTCCCTGTCCAACGTCATCACGGCGGATTCCATCGGCGAGTTTCCCGATCAAAACGTCGCTGAATCCGTGCGCCGGGTTCCTGGCGTGAACGTGTCGCGCAACGAGGGCGAGGGCCGCACCATCTCCGTGCGCGGCCTGCCGCCGAGCTTCACCACGGTGACCGTCAACGGCGCGCGCGTCGGCTCGGTCGACGCCGGCACGGGCGAGGTGCAGCTCGATTCCGTAGGCTCGGAGTTGCTTGATCAAATCACCGTCGTGAAAGCGATCACGCCCGACATGGACGGCGACGCCATCGGCGGCTCGGTGGAATTGTCCTCGCTGTCGGCGCTGACGCGCGGCGAGAACAGCCTGACCCTCGGCGCCAGCGGCTATTACAATGATTATTCCGAAAACATCACGCCGGAACATTCCGTAAGCTTCACCCGCTTGCTGCTGAACGGCGATTTGGGCGTTGCGGGATCGGTGTCCTATTCGGAGCGGGACGTCACCGGCTACGAAGTCTTCAACGAGGCGGGCCTGCGGCCCTATTCGGAAATCCAGCCCAGTCTCGGCCTGCAGGGTTTGCGCCTAGGCGAAATCGACAACCGAGCCGAAATCGGCACGCGCGAACGCCTCGGCGCGACCTTGAACATCGAATGGCGCCCGGACGATCGCAATTTCCTGTTCTTCCGGACGCAATACACCCAGCTCGACGACGACGACGGCCGCTACACCGACGAATACGAAACCGATCAGGCCGATCGCATCGACGAATTGAACCAGGGGCCAATCGGTCCCAACCGGGCCTTTTGGGGCGCGCGTCCGAACAACGCCACCGGCGGGCCCGACATCGACAAGCAGACGCGCTTGAGCATTTTCGAAGACTCAGTGCTGGCGATGAGTCTCGGCAGCGAGCACAGCGTCGACGACGATTGGACGGTCGGCTGGCGGCTCGATTATTCGATGGCGCGCGCGGAGAATCCGGAAGGCTATCGCTCGCGTTTCCGCATCCGCAATGTCGGCCTCGACACGACGTTCGGCGCCGACGGCTTCGATCTGCGGCCGGTGGCGGCAGGAACGCGCGATCCGCTCGACCCGACGGACTACACGTTCGACTCGCTGCTGATCTTTGATTTCGAGCGTGAGGACGAGATCTACACGCTGAGCGGCGATGTGCGGCGCGACTTTTCGATGTTCGGCCGCGACGCCTTCATCGAGGTGGGCGCGCGCGTGCGGGCGCGCGACAAGTTCAACGACGCCAACCAGAAGAGCGTCGATCCGTCGTCCTCCGCATTCAACGCCGTGCCGGGCATCGCCGGCGTGCGCAGCACCTTGGCGGGCGTGCCGACTTTCACGATCAATTCCACGATCGATCCAATGATCCTGCAGGTGGAGCGCAATGCGTTGTGGCGCCTGATGCGCAACACGGCGAACCTCCTGGGGCCCTTGACCCCGCAACAGCCGGTGGAATCCTTCAACCAGGATTTCAGCGTGGAGGAGGACACCTCGGCCTTCTACATCATGTCGCAGGTCGAGCTTACGCCGGATCTGCGCATCATCGGCGGCGTGCGCGTCGAGGACACCGACCTCGCCTCGCAAGGCTATTTCATTGAGCTTGACGACGGAGCGCCGCTGCCGGGCAGCGGCGGCGTCGCCGATCTCGGATTTGTGACGACCAATTTCACCGAAGCCTTGCCCAGCCTGCACCTGTTGTGGAATCCGCGGGCGAACATCGATGTGCGCGCCTCGTACAATCGCGGCCTGCAGCGGCCGAACTTCGATGATTTCGCCAATCGGCTGAATGTGTCGGTGGACGGATCGGACGCCGACGTCGACGCCGGCAATCCGTATCTTCGGCCGCTGACGGCCGACAATTTCGACCTCGCGATCGGCTGGTATCCCAATCGCAACACCGCGCTTCAGGCCGGCGTGTTCTACAAGCGCATCGAGAATTTTTTCGTCGAGTATGACGGGGCCTATAATTTTCCCGGCAATCCGCTGCGCCTGCCCGGGATCGCGCGCACCGACATCTACACCCCGCAAAATCTCGAGATCGTGCTCAACGGGGAGGAGGCGACGCTTGTCGGCGTCGAGGTGGGCTATTCGCAAGCCTACACCTTCCTGCCCGGCTTTTTCGGCGGGTTTTTCACGCAGGCCAACGTCACCTGGATCGACAGCGAAGCTGAGGCGCCCTTCTTGCGGCCCGGCGAAACCTTTACGCTGCCCGATCAGCCCGACCTGCTCGCCAATCTGTCGCTCGGCTGGGAAAACGACGCCGTGACGGTGCGACTGGCCGGCAATTATGTCGGGGAATCGCTGCAATCGCTGTCGGATCGCCAGCTCGGCGGCGTCTATTATGAAGACACGCTGCGCGAGGAATATGTCAGCGTCGATTTCACCGCGCGCGTGCGCGTCAATGAAACCGTCCTCGTCACTTTCGACGCCACGAATTTGAACGAAGCCAATGACGAAACGGTCTATCGCGGCACGCCGCAGACCGGGCGGCTGTTCGAGGTGATCGAGGATTATGGCCGCACCTATACGCTCGGCGTGCGCGCCCGCTTTTAGAGCAGACGTCGTCTCCTCGCCCCTTGCGCCCCGCCGAATGGCGGGGCGTTTGTTTTCCGGCGGTTCAGCTCAAGGCGCCAGGATCATCGGCCCCAGCGCTGCGCTGATGGCCGAGATCGCCACGACGCCGATCACGTTCAGCGCGACGCCGAGACCGATCATCAGCCGCATGCTGGGCAGGCCGGTGGCGTAGGCGATCGCGTTGGGCGGCGTGCCGATCGGCAGCATGAAGGCGAGACTTGCGCCCATGCAGGCGGGAAACACCAAGAGCAGCGGATCGATCCCGGTCGCCGCTGCGATGCCGCCGACGATCGGCAAGAAGGCGCTGAGCGTGGCGACGTTTGAGGCGAGTTCGCTCACGAACACGGTCAACACCACGATCGCGGCGATCACCACGAGGGGAGCGTAGCCGTTGAGCCAGGTCAAATTCTGCGCCAACCATTGCGTGACGCCGGTGGATTCCATCGCGTCGGCCATCGACAAGCCTGCGCCGAACAAGAGCGCGATGCCCCAAGGGATGCGTTCCGCCGTCGCCCAATCGAGCAGCGGCGCTGATGGCCGCTCTTGATCGCCGCTCGGCAAGAGGAACAGCACGACCGCGCCCGCAAGCGCGATCGCGGTGTCGTTGATCGCGTCCAATCCGGGCAGCGCGCTATAGGCTTCGCGCGTCACCCACAACAGCGCGACTAGCGCGAACACCGCAAGCACGCGCGCCTCCGGCGCCGTCATCGGGCCCAGCGCGCGATAGGCCGCACGGATCACGCC
>CAZMRN010000186.1:0-5055 GCA_964568575.1 uncultured Caulobacteraceae bacterium | reverse complement strand
GTCTATTTCGCCTGGGACCGCTCCAATCTCGACCAGGCGGCTCTGGACACGATCGACGCGGCCGTCGCCCGCGCCCGCCAGTGCAATCTGAGCGCGGCGACCATCATTGGCCACACCGACACGTCCGGCTCGTCGGCCTATAATGTCGGGCTGTCGGAGCGGCGTGCGACGGTCGTGCGCGATGCGCTGACCGCGCGCGGCGTCGATGCCGCGCTCATGACGATGCAGGCGCGCGGCGAGACTGATCTGGCCCGCGCCACCGGCTACGGCGTGCGCGAGCCGCTCAACCGCCGCACGGCCGTGAGCATCACCTTCCGCTGATCGGGCGCAGAACCTGAAATCGAGACGCCGTGCCGACCCCTCGGCGCGGCGTTTTCGATTCCCGCGGCCTCGCCAAGCCGCATGGCGGCTGCTAGACCGCCCCCATGCGTCCGTTCCGCACCCTGCGAATTCGCCGCCCGGCCCGCGTCTGAGAGCCTCGTCTCCGCGGGTCCGGGAAGCTGCTATTCTTTGACCGCCCCACATGCCGGAGATTCGACCCGTGGCCGATCAGCCCGCAGGTCGCGACTATCGCGAAACCCTGTTCCTTCCCGAAACGCCCTTTCCGATGAAGGCCGGCCTTCCGGCCAAGGAGCCGCAATGGATCGCGCGCTGGGCCGAGATGGACCTCTACGCCCGGCTGCGCGCAGACGCCGCGCAGCGTCCGAAATTCGTGCTGCATGACGGCCCGCCTTACGCCAACGGCGCCATCCATATCGGGCATGCGGAAAACAAGATCCTGAAGGACATCGTCGTCCGCTCGCGCCAGATGACCGGCTTCGACGCCGATTATATCCCCGGCTGGGACTGCCACGGCCTGCCGATCGAATGGAAGGTCGAGGAGGAATTCCGCAAGGCCGGCCGCGACAAGAAAGATGTCGGCGCTGTGGAGTTCCGCCAAGCATGCCGCGCGTATGCCGACAAATGGATCCCGCTGCAGAAGCACGAATTCAAACGCCTCGGCATCGAAGGCGATTGGGAGAATTACTACTCCACGATGAGCTTCGAGGCCGAAGCGACGATCGCTGCGGAATTCCTGAAGGTGGTGCGCACGGGGCTCGTCTATCGCGGCTCCAAGCCCGTGATGTGGAGCCCGGTGGAGCGCACCTCGCTGGCGGAAGCGGAGGTCGAATACGCGGAGAAGACGAGCACGACGATCTGGGTGAAGTTTCCGATCCATGCAAAGGCTGCTGCGCTCGCGAACGTCAGCGTGGTCATCTGGACGACGACGCCCTGGACCATCCCCGGCAATCGCGCGATTTCGTACTCGCCGGCGATCTCTTACGGCGTCTACGAAGTGCACAGCATCGAGCAGGGACTCGCCTTTGCGCCATGGGTCGCTGTCGGCGAGAAACTTGCGATCGCCGACAAGCTTGTCGAGGACGTGATGCGGGCCGCGAAAGCGGCGACGTGGACGCGCATCTCGGATTTCGATCCGGGCGGCGTCGTATGTGCGCATCCACTGCGGAATTGGCGCCCCTCTCCCCTTGTGGGAGAAGGAGAGGGCTACGATTTCCCCGTCCCGCTGCTCGCAGGCGATCACGTCACCGACGACGCGGGCACGGGCTTCGTGCACACAGCGCCCGGCCATGGCGCGGACGATTTCAACATCTGGATCGCGACGGGCCATTCGCAGAAAGACATCCCCTTCACGGTCGATGAGGAAGGCCGATTCACCAAGGAGGCGCCGGGCTTCGAGGGGCTTGAGGTTGTTCAGCTCGACGGCAAGACTCTCGGCAAGGACGGACCGGCGAACAAGGCCGTCATCGAGGCGCTCATCGCCAGCGGCAATCTGCTCGCGCGCGGGCTTTTGAAGCACCAATATCCCCATTCCTGGCGCTCGCACGCGCCGCTCATCTTCCGCAACACGGCGCAATGGTTCGTCGCGCTGGACAAGCCGTATCGCGACGGAAAAACCTTGCGCGAAATTGCGCTGAACGAGATCGACCGCGTCGATTGGGGGCAGCGCCGCACGCGCGACGACGCCTATCAAAACCGCATCCGCGCCATGGTCGCCGAGCGGCCCGATTGGCTTGTCTCGCGGCAGCGCAATTGGGGCGTGCCCTTGCCGATCTTCGTGTCGAAAAAGGACGGCGCGATCCTGATGGACGACGCCGTCGACGCGCGCATCATCGCCGCGATGCGCGAAGGCGGCGCCGATGTCTGGTGGGCCACGCCGGCGCAGGATTTTCTGGGCGCCAGCAATAGCGCCGACGATTTCGAGAAGGTGGAGGATATTCTCGACGTCTGGTTCGATTCCGGCTGCACGCACGCCTTCGTGCTCGGCAAGAAGCCTTCCGCGCCGTGGCCGGCGCGCCTCTATCTCGAAGGCTCCGACCAGCATCGCGGCTGGTTTCAATCCTCGCTTTTGGCCGGCTGCGCTACGCGCGGGCGCGCGCCCTATGATGAGGTCGTGACCTACGGCTTCACCGTGGACGAGCAGGGCCGCAAGATGTCGAAATCGCTCGGCAACGGCGTCGAGCCGCAGGAGGTCGAGAAGCAATGGGGCATCGAGATCTTTCGCCTGCTGATCGCGGCGGCCGATTTCCGCGACGAGCTGCGCATCGGCAAGACGATCTTCGATCAATCGGCCGAGATGTATCGCAAGCTGCGCAACACGTTGCGCTATCTGCTCGGCGCGCTGAAAGATTTCGGCGCTGACGAGGCGGTCGCGCCGCACGATGCGCCGCTTCTGGAGCGCTGGCTCATGCATCGCGTGTGGGAGCTCGACGGCGTGGTGCGCCGCGCCTACGAGGCCTACGAATTCCGCCACGCCGTCTCCGCCATCGTGGAGTTCTGCAATGTCGATCTCTCGGCGTTCTATGTCGATGTGCGCAAGGACAGCCTCTATTGCGACCGGCCCGACGCGCTGAAGCGCCGCGCCTGCCGCACCGCGCTCGATGCGGTGTTCGAACGGCTGACGGCGTGGCTTGCGCCGATCATGCCGTTCACCATGGAGGAGGCGTGGACAACGCGCTTTCCCGACGCTTCCAGCGTGCATCTGCGCCAATTCCCCGAAACGCCGGCTGCCTGGCGCGACGATGCGGCGGCGGAGGAGATGGCCTTCCTGCGCACGGCGCGCGCGGCCGTCACCGCGGCGCTTGAGGTCGAACGGCGCGAAAAGCGCATCGGGTCTTCGCTCGAAGCCCGCCCGCGCCTGTTCGTTGCGGCCGACGTGAAGCAGCGCCTCGATGCGGTGGATTTCGCGGAATTGTGCATCACCAGCGGCGTCGACATCGTCGCGGGCGCGCCGCCGAAGACGGCTACGCTCAGCGACGATCTGCCGAATTTCGCCGTGCTGATCGAACCGGCGCGTGGGCGCAAATGCGCGCGGTCGTGGAAATATTCAGAGGATGTCGGCGCCGATCCGCGCTATCCCGTTCTGTCGCCGCGTGACGCCGACGCCGTCGCCTGGTGGGATGCGCAGCGCGCGCGCTAGACGGGCAACCGAACCGTCGCGCGCAGGCCGCCGAGCGGCGAGCGCGACAGCGTCACGTCCCCGCCATGGCTGCGCGCCACGTCGCGCGCAATGGCGAGGCCGAGGCCCACGCCCTTGGCGTTGCGGTTGCGGGTTTCGTCGAGGCGCGAGAACGGCTTGAACGCGTCGGCGTATTGCTCCTCGGCGATGCCGGGCCCGTCATCGTCCACCGTGATCGAAATCGCCGCGCCGTCGCGGCCGGCGGACACGCGGACATGGTCGCCATGCGCTGCGGCGTTGTCCACCAGATTGACCACGCAACGTTTCACCGCGCGCATGCGCGCCGGCGCGATGAGCTGATCTTCGCGCTCCACCTGCACGTCGGCGCCGGTGCGCCGCGCCTCCGCCGCGACCTCGTCGACGATGCGGCCGATATCGGTGGGCTGGGGGTCTTCAGTCCATTGGCCTTTCGCGAAGGCGAGATATTCGCCGAGCGTGTCGTTCACCTCTTCGATGTCGCGTTTTGCGGCTTCGATCTCGGGCGAGGGCGGCATCAGCGCGAATTGCAGCTTCAGCCGCGTCAGCGGCGTGCGCAGATCGTGGCTCACGCCCGCGAGCAATTGCGCGCGCTGATCGATGTGGCGCTTGATGCGCGCGCGCATGGCGAAGAAGGCGTGCGTCGCCTGGCGCACTTCGCGCGCGCCGCGCGCCTTGTAGAGGCTGACGTCCTGGCCGCGGCCGAACCGCTCCATCGCCGCGGCAAGCATTTCGATGGGGCGCACCTGGTTGCGGATGAAGATGATCGAGATCGCCGCCAGCAGAAGAGTCGCGCCGAAGATCCAGGCGAGGAAGAGCGGGCCGGAGCGCGCCTGCACGCGGTCGCGGAAGGCGCGCACGTCGAGCACGCCCTCGCGCGTCGGCACGCGGATGCGCACGTCCACGCCCGGACACGATGAATCGTACCAGACGTCGCGCTGCAATTCGTCGCGCAGTGCGCGCGTCAGATAGCGGTCGAGCGTAGAGCCCGAGGCGCGGCAGCGCGCCTGTTCGAGGCTTGCGCCCGGTTCGATCGTGATGCGCAGACGCAAGGGCTGCCACGCCAATTGCTGCAGTTCTGCGAAACGATCAGCCGTGGGCTCGCGCTCATAGAGCTGAATGATCAGCGCGACGTCGGAGGCCACGCCCTGGCTCATGCGCTTGGACGTAGCTTGCCAGTGATCGTCGAGGAAGACGAGCGAGATGACGAGCTGCACCAGCATCGCCGGCACGACGATGATCAGCAGCGTGCGCCAATACAGGCCCTTGGGAAGGAGGTCGCGAAGGCGGCGGCGCGGCATGAAGCCTTTTAGAAGCGCAGCGCGGATCGGGAAAGCCGCGCGCGCGGGTGACCGCAGTCTTGAGAGTGTGTTAACTTTCTCCGATGGCGAATGACATTCCGGCGGATCGTCTGATTGACGCTCTTGCGGCCCTCAATCCCTGGGCCGAGCGCACGGGCGCGCTGTCGCGGCTTGCGCCTCAGCTCTCCGAGACCGAGGCGGCGGGGCGGCGCGCTGCACAAGGCGCGCGGCTGGCCGCGGGCCGCAGCGCCTGGAACGCGT
>CAZMRN010000185.1:0-5059 GCA_964568575.1 uncultured Caulobacteraceae bacterium | reverse complement strand
CCCGGCGATCGGGCTAAGATGCCGGCGATGTCGCCGCCGGTCGAGCCCGCCCTGCCGCCTGTGTTCGAGGACTGGTTCGCCGGGCGCGGCTGGCGCGTGCGTCCGCATCAGGCCGCGCTTTATGCGCTGGCGCAGGAGAACCGCTCGGCCCTGCTGATCGCGCCGACCGGAGCGGGCAAGACGCTCGCCGGTTTTCTGCCGAGCCTGGCGGCGCTGTCGTCGCTGTCGGGCGACGGCCGCCGTCCGCATGCGCTGCACACGCTCTACATCTCGCCGCTGAAAGCGCTCACCGCCGACGTCGCGCGCAATCTTGAGACGCCCGCGCGCGAGATGGGCCTCGACATTCGCATCGAAACCCGCACCGGCGACACCCCGCCCAGCAAGCGCCAGCGTCAGCGCGCGTTTCCGCCCGACATTCTGCTCACCACGCCCGAGCAGCTGTGCCTGCTGATCGCCTCGGAGCATCCCCGCGCGTTCTTTCAAGATCTCGCTGCGGTGATCATCGACGAGGCGCATGCGATCGCGCCGACCAAGCGCGGCGATCTTCTGGCGCTGGCGTTGGCCAGGCTCTCGCGCTGGGCGCCGACGCATCGCCGCGTGGGCTTGTCAGCGACGGTGGCGGAGCCGGAGGCGTTGGCGCGCTGGATCGCGCCGGATGCGGCGATCGTGCGCGGCGCGCCGGGCGCAGCCCCGATCGTCGAGGTGCTCGACACCGATGCGCGGATTCCGTGGTCGGGCCACACCGGCCGTCACGCCATGGGCGACGTCTACGCCGCGATCAAAAGCGCGCGCATGGCGCTGGTGTTCGTCAACACGCGCGCGCAGGCGGAGATGACGTTCCAGGAATTGTGGCGGCTGAACGAGGATGCGCTGCCGATCGCGCTGCATCACGGCTCGCTCGACGTCGC
Organism: uncultured Caulobacteraceae bacterium; assembly: GCA_964568575.1. GTDB lineage: Bacteria > Pseudomonadota > Alphaproteobacteria > Caulobacterales > Aquidulcibacteraceae > RI-43. The sequence goes on along the minus strand of CAZMRN010000185.1, from coordinate 4,151 downwards.
GCAGCGGCGCAAGGTCGAGACCGCGATGGCGCGCGGCGCGCTGCGCGCGGTGGTGTGCACCTCCACGCTCGATCTCGGCATCGATTGGGGCGATGTCGATCTGGTGATCCAGATGGGCGCGCCGAAGGGTTCGAGCCGGCTGGTGCAGCGCATCGGGCGCGCCAATCACCGGCTGGACGAGCCCTCGCGCGCGCTGTTGGCGCCGAGCAACCGCTTCGAGGTGCTGGAATGCCGCGCCGCGAAGGACGCCGTGGCGCAGAACGCGCTCGACGGCGCGATCGCGCGCACGGGCGGCCTCGACTGCCTGGCGCAGCACATCATGGGCGCGGCCTGCGGCGAAGGCTTCACTGCCGATGAACTCTATGCGGAAGCGCGCACGACCGAGCCCTACGCAGACTTGCCGCGCGCGACCTTCGATCAGACGCTGCGCATGGTGGAGACCGGCGGCTATGCGCTGTCGACCTATGACCGCTTCAAGCGCATCGTGGAGGATCGCAAAAGCAAACTTTGGCGCGCGCGGACGGCGGATGCGGCGCGCCAGCACCGGATGAATGTCGGCGCCATCGTGGAATCCGAGATGCTTGACGTGCGGCTGCTCGTAGGCCGCGGTCCGCGCAAACCTGGCGGCCCCGACGCGCCCGGCTATGCCGGCCGCCGGCTCGGCCAGATCGAGGAATACTTCATCGAAGGCCTCACCCCCGGCGACACGTTCCTGTTCGCCGGCGAAATCCTGCGCTTCATCGCCGTGCGCGAGACCGACGCGCTCGTCGTGCGCGCCAAGGGCGAAGAGGCGCCGAAAATCCCCTCCTACGCCGGCGGCAAGTTTCCGCTGTCGACCTTCCTGGCCGGGCGCGTGCGCGCGATGATCCATGACCGCGCCGCGTGGGCGGATTTGCCGGCGCAGGTGCGCGAATGGCTCGAGATGCAGGCGCTGAAGTCGACGATCCCTGCGCCCGATCATCTGCTCATCGAAACCTTTCCCAGAAGCAGCAAGCATTACCTGATCTGCTATCCGTTCGACGGGCGCCTTGCGCACCAGACGCTCGGCATGCTCTTGACGCGCCGGCTCGAGCGCCTGGGCAAGAAGCCGCTCGGCTTTGTCGCCAGCGAATATGCGCTCTCGGTGTGGGGGTTCGAGCCGATGGGAGACGTCGATTTCGCAGGCCTGTTCGACGAGGACATGCTGGGCGACGATCTCGACGCGTGGCTGGCCGAAAGCGCGCTGATGAAGCGCACGTTCCGAACCTGCGCGATCATCGCCGGCATGATCGAGCGGCGCTATCCCGGCCAGCAAAAGACTGGCCGCCAGGTCACGTTCTCCGCCGATTTGATCTATGACGTGCTGCGCGCGCACGAGCCGGATCATGTTCTGCTGCAGGCCGCCTACGCCGACGCCAGCGAAGGCTTTCTCGACATCGCCCGCCTCGGCGCGCTGTTGAAACGCGTGCGCGGCAAGCTCACGCATCGCGATCTCGCGCGCGTCTCGCCGTTCGCGGTGCCCGCGATGCTCGATATCGGCCGCGAATCCGTGCCGGGCTCGGCCGACGAGACGGTGCTGCGCGACGCCGCGGAAGACTTGATCGCCGAGGCGATGCGACCGGCTTGACGCGTTCGCGTCGCTAGTCGAACAAGGCCGCCATGACGACGCTCGCATGCGGCGCCGCCAGCGGCGCGATCGGCTCGCTCGGCCCAAACTCGCGCACTTCGCCATAGCCTTCCGCGCTCGGCCGGCGATGCACCCAGGTCGTCAGGCCTTCCGCATCGACGACCCAATAATCCGCAACGCCGGCCTGCGCGTATTTCAACGCTTTGTCTGTGCGGTCGCGCGCGAGGCTGGTGACCGCCACCTCGATGACGAGCATGATTTGCGCAGGCTCTGGAATGTCTGCGCGGCCGCGCGGCTGGAACCAGAACAGGTCGGGCTCAAGCAAGGTGCGGTCGCCGATTTTGAGCGGGCCGGTGGGGCCGGTCTTCGCGCCCGGCGGCGCGTGACGCACCAGCCACGCGAGCAACTCGGCCTTGACGTTGAAGTGCGCTCCGCCCTCGCTCGGCGCCATGATGATCTCTCCGTCCCAGAGCTCGGCATGCTCGCCGTCGGCGAAAATGTCGGTCGCGGCCACGGTGAGGAATTCGTCAACCGTGAAGAGCCTTCGGCCCTCGAGGGCGCGGGGAGCGACAGGGGCGTTCATCGGCGGATTATGCCGCAAAGGCGCCCGGCCCGCCAGCGGCGCACGCGTTGCCGTGCGGCGAAAACTGGCGCACCCTGTGTCAAAACAGGGGGAAAACCATGCGCTTCGCAGCGATCGTCGCCGTGCTCGCCATACTGCCCGGGCTGGCCCTTGCGCAGGCCGACCGGCATACCCGCGACGCCAATTCGATCGCCGCGGCGATGCTGCCGACGTACGACCGCGAAGACGAGGACTTCGCCGCGCGCGGCTTCATCGCCGCCTGGCCCGAGCCGCAGATCCGCGGCGCCGATGGCCGCGTCGTCTGGGATTTCACCGCGTATGATTTTCTGCGCGGGCCCGCGCCCGACACCGTGAACCCGAGCCTGTGGCGCCATGCCGGGCTGCTGGTGCGCCACGGCCTCTATCAGGTGCATGAGCGCATCTATCAGGTGCGCGGCTTCGACGTGTCGAACATGACGATCATCGTCGGCGATGCGGGCCTCATCGTCGTCGATCCTTTGACCAGCGTGGAGGTCGCCGAGGCCGGGCTCGCCCTGGCGCGGCGCACTTTGGGGAACAAGCCGGTCGTCGCGGTGATCTACACCCACAGCCACGCCGATCATTTCGCCGGCGTGCGCGGCGTCGTCGACGGCGCCGACGTCGCCGCCGGGCGCGTCGCGATCATCGCGCCGGAAGGCTTTCTCGAACACGCCGTGGGCGAGAACATCATCGCCGGCAATGCGATGAGCCGGCGCGCGACCTATCAGTTCGGGGCCGGCCTCACGCCCGGGCCTGAAGGCGCGGTCACCTCCGGCATCGGGCCTGCGGTGTCGGCCGGGCGGCGCTCGCTGATCGCGCCGACGGACGTGATCACGCGCACCGGCGAGGAGCGCGTCATCGACGGCGTGCGCTTCGTGTTCCAGATGACGCCGAACACCGAGGCGCCTTCGGAGTTCAATTTCTTCCTGCCGCAATTTTCCGCGCTGTGTCTGTCGGAGAACGCCAATGCGACGATGCACAACGTGCTCACCCCACGCGGCGCGCTGGTGCGCGACGCCAAGGCCTGGGCGGACTATCTGACCGAAGCGCTGCGCCTTTATGGCGGTCAATCGGAGATCATGTTCACCTCGCACGCCTGGCCGCGCTTCGGCGGCGGCCGGGTGCGCGATTTCATCGCCAGCCACCGCGACGCATACAAATATCTGCATGACCAGAGCGTGCGGCTGATGAACCAAGGCTATACCGGGGCGGAGATCGCCGAGCGCGTCACGCTGCCGGAAGCCTTGGCGCAGCGCTGGTTCAATCGCGGCTATTACGGTACGATGCGCCACAATGCGCGCGCGGTGTATCAGCGCTACATGGGCTGGTACGACGGCAATCCCGCCCACCTCAATCCCCTGCCGCAGGAGCAAAGCGCGCCCCGCTATGTCGAAGCCATGGGCGGCGCGCGGCGCGTGATCCGCCAGGCCGAAGCGGCGATGGCGCGCGGCGATGCGCGCTGGGCCGCCGAACTGCTCGATCACGTCGTGTTCGCAGACCCCGACAATGCGCGCGCGCGCGCGCTGCTGGCGCAGGCGCACACGCAGATGGCGTTCCACGCCGAAAGCGCGATCTGGCGCAACATGTATCTCTCGGCCGCGCGCGAGCTGACGCAAGGCGCCGCGCCGACGGCGCCGGTCGCCCAAAGCCTCGATTTCATCGCCGCCACGCCGAGCGCGATGATTTTCGATCTGTTGTCGGTGCGGCTCGATCCCGAGCGCGCAGGGGCTGACCCTCTGCGCCTGAACATCGTTTTCCCGGAACGCAACGAACGCTTCGCGGTCACGGTGCGCAACGGCGTGCTTGTGGCGGAGGCGGGCGTGACGCTCCGTGACGCGCACGCCGAGGTGACGTTGCCGCGCGCGGCGTTTCTGCAGACGATGTTCACCCCGCAGGCAGGCCCCGCTTTGGTGCAGGGGGATCAAACCGTCTGGGCCCGCTTCC
>CAZMRN010000184.1:3495-5062 GCA_964568575.1 uncultured Caulobacteraceae bacterium | reverse complement strand
CGCGCTTGATCGGGATCGATGGGCCACAGCGCCAGCGCGGCGCCCGTCGCTGCAACGCCATAAAGCGCGGCGGTCAGGATCAGCGCCGCGAACAGCGCCACGGCGCGATAGGCGAGCCGGCCGGTCGCTGCGGCGTCGGCGACGGCGCCGACGCCGGTGACGAGCAGCGCGAACAACAGCGGCACCACCGTCATGCGCAGCGCATTGAGCCACAAGCCGCCGATGGCGGCGGCGGCGTCGATCGCAGAATCGACGCGCGCGTCGTTCAGTCCGTGCGCGTAGGCGCCCACGCCGATGCCCGCCGCCAGCGCCGCGACGACGATCAAGGCGGCGTTGCGCGCCATGGCGGATCTATTCGGCGGCGTCGAGTTCGTAGGCGGTGTGCAGCGCGCGGACCGCCAATTCGGTGTAGGCGGAATCGATCAGCACGGAGATTTTGATCTCGGAGGTCGCGATCGCCTCGATATTGATCTTCTTCTCCGCCAGCGCGGCGAACATCGTGCGCGCGACGCCGACCTGGCTCTTCATGCCGATGCCGATGACCGACACCTTCGCCACGTCGCGGCGGATTTGCGCGTCCTCGTAGCCGATCTTGTCGCGCACGGCGGCGAGCGCGTCGATCGCGCGCGGCGCTTCGCGTTCGGGGCACGTGAACACGATGTTCTGCCGGCCTTCCTTGCGCGACGTGCTTTGCACGATCATATCGACATTGACGCCGATCTCGGCGAGGCGGCCGAAGATCGTCGCGGCGACGCCGGGATGATCCTCGACGCCGAGCAGCGTCACCTTCGCTTCGTCGCGGCTATAGGCGACGCCGGATACGACTTGCTTTTCCACGATCTCGTCCTCGTCGCATACGATGGTGCCGGGATTGGGTTCGCCCGGCTCGATGAAGCTCGACAGCACGCGCACGCGCACGTTCTTCGCCATGGCCAGCTCGACGGAGCGCGTCTGCAGCACCTTGGCGCCGAGCGAGGCCATTTCGAGCATTTCTTCGTAGGAGATTTTCTCCAGCCGCCGCGCCTTTTGCGTGATGCGCGGATCGGTGGTGTAGACTCCGTCGACGTCAGTGTAGATGTCGCAGCGTTCCGCGCCGAGCGCGGCCGCGACCGCCACCGCCGAAGTATCCGATCCGCCGCGGCCGAGCGTGGTGATGCGGTCGTCCGCCGTAATCGCCTGGAAGCCCGGAATGATCGCGACTTCGCCGTCGTCCATGGCGAGGCCGAGCTTGGCCTCGTCGATCGCCTCGATCCGCGCCTTGGCGTGCGCCGCGCTCGAGCGGATCGGGATTTGCCAATTCTGCCAGGACCGCGCCGGCACGCCGAGCTGACGCAGCGCGAGCGCCAACAGGCCGGTCGTCACCTGCTCGCCGGTGGAGACGACGACGTCGTATTCGTCGTCGAAGGCGGGGCCGCCGACGGGCGGGCCGTTCGGCGTTTCGCCGCCGGCGGCGCGGGCGAGCGCGACGAGCTTGTCGGTTTCGCCCGACATCGCCGACACCACCACCGCCAGCGGCCGCGGCCTGCGGCCTGCCTGCGCCCGCTCATGGGCGACGATGCGCGCCACG
>CAZMRN010000184.1:0-3409 GCA_964568575.1 uncultured Caulobacteraceae bacterium | reverse complement strand
GGAGGCGGAGCGGCGGCGTACCCAAGGACGCGCGCCGTTGCCGCTCGGCCCCGAAGAAAGTCGCGGCCGAGTGATGAAATGTTCGTGGTCAGAGAAGTGATATCGGCCGCGCGCCATGGCGATGGGTGGAGCATGGACGACCTCGTCAATGCTTCTCGCATCTGCGCTTGAAAGCGCGGACGAGGTCGTCCGCGCTCCAACGCGATCACACCTGACGCTCGACCAGGTCCTTCTTGATCTCGGCGATCGCTTGCGCGGGGTTGAGGCCTTTGGGGCAGACCTGGGCGCAATTCATGATCGTGTGGCAGCGATAGAGGCGGAACGGGTCCTCCAGATCGTCGAGCCGTTCGCCTGTGGCTTCGTCGCGGCTGTCGGCGATCCAGCGCCGCGCCTGCAACAGCGCCGCGGGGCCGAGATAGCGGTCGGCGTTCCACCAATAGGACGGGCACGAGGTCGAGCAGCAGGCGCACAGAATGCACTCGTAGAGCCCATCGACCTTGGCGCGCTCTTCCGGGCTCTGCAGCCGCTCCTTCGTGGGATCGGGCGTTTCGGCCTGGAGGTACGGCTTGATCGAGGCGTATTGCGCGTAAAAGTTCGTCAGATCTGGAACCAGATCCTTGACCACGGGCTGGTGCGGCAGCGGCGCGATCGTGATCGTCCCGCCCGGCAGGTCGTCGATGCCTTTGGTGCACGCGAGCGTGTTGCGGCCGGAAATGTTCATCGCGCACGACCCGCACACGCCCTCGCGGCAGGAGCGGCGGAAGGCGAGCGTGGAATCCATCGTGTTCTTGATCGCGATGATGGCGTCGAGCACCATCGGGCCGCAGGTCGACAGATCGAGCTCGTAGATGTCCCAGCGCGGATTGCCGCCGGCTTCGGGGTCGTAGCGATAGACCTTGAAGGTGCGCACCGCTTTAGCGCCCTTGGCCGCCTTGTAGCGCTTGCCGGCCTTCACCTCAGAACCGCGCGGCAACGTCAATTGCACCATGGAACCGTCAGCCCTTCCTGTGATCGCCGCGGGACCGTGGCGGCGGCGGCGGCGGAGGTCAAGCTAGGCCGCGTCTGCGTGAACGCGACGGGCCGCAATGTCGCATGGGTGTGCGCGCCGTCGCCCCTCCGTCCGCTTCGCGGCTGCGTCCCCCGTAAACGGGGGAGGAAAAGGGCGCACTTTCCGCCCCCGCCTGCGGGGGAGGTGTCGCCGCAGGCGACGGAGGGGGGCGGGATGCGCGCTCCGCCCTCACCCCCCCGGCGCAGGCGGCGGGCGCTCGGGCTCGCGCCAGGGCGCCCGGTCTGCGGTGAGGCCGTACCAGTCGAGGTTCCGGGTCGCGAACATCGCCGCCGCGATCGCCAGGAACGCCGCCACGGAGCCGACGAGCAACGCGAAATCCTCCAGGCTCATCAGCACATAGATCAGCGCGTAGAGCGCCGTGAACACGCCGACGCCGACCATGCCCTTGCGCGCGCTGCGGAACACCGCGCCGAGATAGGCGGATATCAGCGCCACCGTGGCGACCGCCGCGATCAGAAACGCCCACTGGAAGCCGATCCGCTCGGAAATCGCCAAGAGCAGCAGATAGAAGATGATCTGCGCCAGGCCGACGAGAATGTATTGCGCGGGGTGGACGCGATTGTCGCTCGTGGCTTCGAACAGGAAATAGGCGAGAAACACCACGCCGATGAAGAGCAGCGCGTATTTCAACGAGCGCGTGACGGCCTGATAGGGGTTGGTGGGATCGACGAAGCGCACGCGCACGGTCGAGCCCATCAGCGCGCCGAGATCGCTTGCAGCGCCGGCCTCCGTGACGTTGCGCGCGACGTACGGGATCGACCAGCGCGCCTCGAAGCCGTCGCCGGCCTGCGTCGCGGCGTCGTCGTCCAGACGCGGAAAGGCGCCGAAATAGCCGACGTCGCGCCAATCGCCGGCGATGCGGATTTCGGTGTTCTTGGCGTAGGCGACCACGCCGACCGATTCCACGCCCGTGATCGACAGTTGCGCAGCGAGCGCGAATTGCTGATCGGGCCGGGCGAGATCGCCGAGATCGGCCGACAGCCATTGGATCTGCGTCGGACCGGAAGGCGATCGCCCGTCATACATTTGCGGATCGACATAGCCGCCGAGCACATTGGCGTAGGCCGAGCCGGGCTCGAGGGGGATCGCCGGGCGGCCTTCGATCGTCACCTCCGGCGCGCCGCTCGTGCCGCGCGGATCGGCGACGCCGATCAGCAACGTGGCGCGCGTCCAATCGATCGCGGCGCCGGCGGGCGCGTTGGTCGGCTCGCCGCGCAGATCGAACGCGGCGTTGAAGGTCACGTCGGCGGTGTAGGTGCGGACCTTGAACAGGTCTCCGCGGGAGCGAACGTCGGTGTCGGCGGCGATGTCGGCGCGGCCGTTCTCGGCGAAGACGACGTACCAGCCCTCCTCCACGATCGTGGTCGGGCGGCCGGCGATCTGCTCGCCGGGTTGCGGCGGCGGCGCCGGGCGCACGGCGCGGTACGGGGCGACCAGCAGCGGGCCGACGAACGTCTGCTCGCCGCCGAACGTCTGGCCGACCTCGGCGATGACCTGATTGGCCCGATTGGTGCGGTCATAGATCAGCGCAAACACGAAAAACGCCGGCAGGCTCATCAACACCGCCAGCGCGCACACGAGCAGGAATTTCAATCCGAGCGAACGCCCAGGAATGCGCACCGTCGCCATGCCCGTCTCCTTGCGCCGCAGCGTTCGCTGCGCATTACGCCATTGTTAGGGCGCGGCGAGATCGACAGCCACGGCGTTTTCGGGGGGTCGCCATGCGTCGGCGTCGACCGGCGCCGGCGGCCGCGCACTGAGAGCGAACGCGAACGCGCCGACGCCCGCCAGAATGCAAAACATCGACCACGCAAGCGCGAGGCGATCATGCAGCAGGCGGACCGCCTCTTCCTGCGGCTCGCCCGCAGCGACGACGCGCGCGGCGGTCTGACGGCGCAGGTCGAGCGCGAGATAGCCGAGCGCAAACACGATCGGGATCGCAAAGCCGAACGGCGCTGCCGCGGCCATCCAGGGATAGATGAAGAGGCCGAGCGTCGAGAGCGCGAACGCGCCGATCAGCGAAAACTCGAACAGGCTTTGGCCGCGCTCGCCGAACGCCTTGCGCAGCCGCCGACGGCGCGCGCCCAATTCCGCAACCAGAGAGCCGAAGAAACCCATCGCGCGCGGGCCTAACAAAGCCGCGCGCGCTTGGCCAGACGCCCTGCGCCGACTGAGTGCGGCGCAGGGCGGGCGGTTCGCTCGGCATGCTGCTGACAAAGGAACTCAGCGCCCCCTCAGTCCGCTTCGCGGCCAGCTCCCCCGTACACAGGGGAGCAAAGGCGCTCTTTTCTTCCCCCGCTTGCGGGGGAAGTGGCCGGCGAAGCCGGTCGAAGGGGGCGT
>CAZMRN010000183.1:0-5066 GCA_964568575.1 uncultured Caulobacteraceae bacterium | reverse complement strand
GGTTTTTTTTCGCTCATCGACAATGAACTCCTTGCCGCGATCAGGGCCTGCGCACGATCTGCGCGGCGGCGTCGATCGCCAATAGGTAGGACTGGGCGCCGAAGCCCGCGATCACGCCGGCCGCAACCGGCGCCACGTAGGAATGATGCCGGAAGCTCTCGCGCGCCGCCGGATTGGACAAATGGGTTTCGATGACGGGCACGGCGATGGCCTTCACTGCGTCGTGCAGCGCCACCGACGTGTGGGTCCAGCCGCCGGGGTTGAGCACGACGGCGCCGGCCTTGTCACGCGCCTCATGCAGCCAGCCGATGAGCTCGCCCTCGTGGTTGGTTTGCCGGAAGACGATGTCGAGGCCGTGTTCGCCCGCGCGCGCCCGGCAGGCCGCTTCGATGTCGGCCAGCGTGTCGCGGCCATAGACCTCCGGCTCCCGGCTCCCCAGGAGGTTGAGATTGGGCCCGTTGAGCACATAAAGCGGCTTGGACCGGGCCGCGGGGGCGGAGGTTGAGGCCATGGGCGAAGGGCTGTTCCAGAGGGGGCGGGGCCGTTGCCGACGCTTCGGGCCTCGTGTCACAAGACGAGGCGGATGGGAAGCCCGATGCAGCTGACGGTCAATGGCGAAAGAGTGAATGCGCCTGAGGCGACCGCGCTTGCCGCGCTGCTCGCCGATTGGGGGATCGATCCGGCCAAGGTGGCGGTGGAGCGCAACCTGGAGATCGTGCCGCGCTCGCTCTACGGCGAGACGATGCTGGCCGACGGCGACGTGCTGGAGGTGGTCGAATTCGTCGGCGGCGGGTGACGCGAGGCTAGGTCTCGCCTGCGTCTTCCGCCAGCGCATAGCGCGGCCCGGGGCCGAGCGCTGCGGCGCGATCTTCAGGATTGTACAGCGCGCATTTTTTCAGCGAGAGGCATCCGCATCCGATGCAGCCCGACAGCGCCTCGCGGGTGCGCGTCAGTGCGGCGATGCGGGCGTCCAGCGCCTGCTGCAGGCGCGTGCTGATGCGCGCCCAATCGGCTGCGGTCGGCGTGCGCGTATCAGGCAGCATCGCCAGTTCGCCGCCGATCGCATCGATCGACAGCCCTAGCCTTTGTGCGATGCGAATGAAGGAGACGCGGCGAATGTCGGCGCGCAGAAAGCGGCGCTGTCCGCCGGCGCTGCGCTGGCTGCGCACCAGCCCCCGCGCTTCGTAGAATCGGATCGCCGAAGCCGGGACGCCGGTGCGCGCGCTCAAGGCGCCGATGGTGATGAGATCGCTCGCGCGCATGGGGCTGGAATTCGGGTCTTGACTTGAAGTTAAGTTGAACTTGTAGAAGCCTTGCGTCAACCGCCCAACCCGCGAAAGGACGCGCAATGCCCAAACGCTCACGCCTCGAGCATGTCAACATCACGGCCTCCGATGGGGAGCGGACCGCGGCCATGCTGACGGCGCTATTCGGCTGGCGGGTGCGCTGGCGCGGCCTCGCGGCTGATGGAGGGCGCACGATCCATGTCGGCGAGAATGACAGCTATATCGCCGTCTATCAGCCGGTCGCCGCGAATGCGCCCGTCGCGCGGTTCGCCAAGGGCGCGCCGCTCAACCATATCGGCGTCGTCGTCGATGATCTCGACGCCGTGGAGCGCAAGGCCGAAAGCCTCGGCCTCGTCGCCTTCAACCACGGCGACTACGAGCTCGGCCGGCGCTTTTACCTGTTCGATCCGGACGGCGTGGAGCTGGAGATCGTCAGCTATGCGCCGGCGCCGCGCTGACAGCGCGGCGGCTTGGCCCCATAATGAGGCGATGACCGTTTCCGACACCCTCACCATCGCTGGCCGCAGCTTCACCTCGCGGCTCATCATCGGCACCGGCAAATACGCCTCCTATGCGCAGAACGCGGCCGCGGCGGAGGCGGCGGGCGTGGAGATGGTGACGGTGGCGCTGCGGCGGGTAAACGTCTCAGGCGGCGGGGCCGAGCGCCTCGTCGACCATATCGATCCGAAAAAGTTCACCTATCTGCCAAACACCGCCGGCTGCTTCACCGCCGACGAGGCGGTGCGCACGCTGCGTCTGGCGCGCGAGGCGGGCGGCTGGACGCTCGTGAAGCTGGAAGTGCTCGCCGACCAGAAAACGCTCTATCCCGACATGGAGGAAACGCTGAAGGCCGCCAAGCTTTTGATCGGCGAGGGCTTCGACGTGATGGTCTATTGCAGCGACGATCCCGTGTTCGCGCGCAAGCTGGAGGATGCGGGCTGTTGCGCGATCATGCCGCTCGGCTCGCTGATCGGCTCCGGGCTCGGCATCCAAAATCCCGTGAACATCCGCCTCATCGTCGAGCAGGCGCGCGTGCCGGTGATCGTCGACGCCGGCGTGGGCGCGCCCTCCGACGCTGCCATCGCGATGGAGCTGGGCTGCGACGGCGTGCTGATGAACACCGCCATCGCGGAAGCCAAGGATCCCATCCGCATGGCGCGCGCGATGAAGCACGCCGTCATCGCCGGGCGCGAGGGGTATCTCGCGGGCCGCATGGGCAAGAAGCGCTACGCCGATCCCTCGAGCCCGCTGGCGGGTTTGATCTGATGCGCCATGGGGCATGGGGCATGGACGTCCTCGTCCATGTTTTTTGGTTTCGCTGGCGCGGACGAGGTCGTCCGCGCTCCAGCAGCGCTTAACGCGTGCGTTGCGCCGACCCGCCGCGCGCGGCTGCGCGCACCGCCTCGTTGAGCGCCGCCTCGTCGGCGGTGCGCACCCATGCGCCGTTGATCAGGAAGCTTGGCGTGCTGTTGACGCCGAAATGCGCGGCGAGCTGGTGGTTGCGATCGATGCTCGCGGCGATCTCGGGGGACTCCATCTCGCGGCGCATGCGCGCCACATCGACGCCCGACTCGCGCGCCAATTGATCGATCGCCTGCGCATTCAGATCCCCGCGAAAGCCCATCAGGGCCTGGTGGAAGCGCGCATAGCGGCCCTGTTTGTGGGCGGCGAGCGCGGCCTTGGCGGCCTCCAGGCTGGCCGGCGACAGGATCGGGAACTCGCGAAACACGACGCGCACGTCGCGCCGATTCTCCATGAGATTGAACAGCCACGCCATCGAGGTGTGGCAATAGGGGCAGCGATAATCGAAGAATTCGACGATGGTGATCGGCGCGTTCGCCGGCCCCATGACGACGGCGTTCTCGGCGGAGGCGATCTCGGCCAGCATCTCGGCGTTGGTGCGCGCCTGCAATTGGTCGATCGCTTCGCGCAGCACGGTGGGATCGCGCACCAGATAGTCGCGTACGACGGCGCGGATGTCGGCCTGCTGTTCGGCGGTGAAGCTCGAGGCGCTCAAGTCCGCCACGGGCGGCGGCGGCGCGTCGGTTTGAGGCTGTGCGGTGGTGGCCGGCTGGCAGGCGCACACCAAAAGCGCGGCGGCGGCCGCGAGCGCTGATCGAAGCATCTTCACTCCTTGGTCGGGTCAGCCGCGCCGCGGGCGCTCGCGGCCGTTCTCGTCCTGCATCTGCACGCGCGCGGACGCGATGATGTCGCCGGCGCGCCGCCAGGAGGGCGTGCCTTCCGTCAGGTTCTGGCGCGCGCGCTCGGCGAAGCTGCGCGCCTGAAACAGATCGCCCAGCGCATAGGCCTGTTCAGCCGACGCAAGCCTCGCCAGTCCGTCCTGGCCCAACAGATCATGCGCGATCGCCATTTCACGCCAGGCGAAAGCATTGTCAGGCTCGGCGGCGACGGCCGATTGCAGAAGGCGCAGCGCCTCGCTCGCGCCGTCGCGGCCACGCGCGCCGACCAGCGAGCGCGCCACCGCGATCTTCAGGAGCGGCGCATCCGGCGACAATTCAAGCGCGCGCTGATTGAAGGGCAGGCTGTCGGCGGCGCGGCCGTTCTCGAACAGGATTTGCCCCATCAATTCGTTGTAATAGGGGTTGTCCGGGCTCTCGTCGATCAGGCTTTGCACCAGCGCGACGGCGCGATCGAGCCGCGCCTCGCGATACGCCGACACCGATCGCGCATAGCGACCCGGCTGCGAGCGATCGCTTTCGGGATAGGCTGCAAGCACGCGGCCCGGCGGTTCGAGAAAGCCGATCAGCTTGGCCTTCATCAGCGCATAGCGGCGCACGCTTTCAGGCGAATCCGTCGCCCGTGCGGTCTGCGCCGCTTCGACATTGACGCGCAGCGATTCCACGCGGTCCGACGTGAAGGGGTGCGTCAGCACATAAGCCGGCGCGCGACGCACCAGAAATTCGCTGGGTCGGAACTCGCGATTGAAGAAGCTGATCAGCCCCTCGCCGGATTGCCCGGTCTGTTCGAGATAGCGCACCGCCGCCTGGTCGGCCGCGCTCTCCTGCACCTGCGTGTGGCGCACGAAATTGCCCTGCGCGAACTGGCCGGCGCCGGACAACAAGGCCGCGCCCGCATCGGGGGCGCCGGCGGCGATGGCCAATATGCCGAGGCCGATCGAAATGAAGGCCGGTCGCATCGACAATTCCATCGCCTCGCGCGAGCGCGCGAGATGGCCGCCGGCGATGTGGCCGGTTTCGTGCGCCATCACGCCGATCAATTCGTTCGGCGTCTCGGTGGCGATGATCAGGCCGGTATGGATGAACATCTTCTGCCCGCTCGCCACGAAGGCGTTGGGCGTGGGATCGTTGACGATGAGGATTTCGACGCTGTCGGGATCGAGCCCGGCCGCCTCGAACAGCGGATCGGCGTAGTCGCGCAACAGCGCCTCGATTTCAGCGTCGCGGATCAGACCCTGCGCCGCCGCCGGACCCGCGAGCGCCAGCGTCGCCGCCGCCGCAACCGCCAGCGCACGCAGCGCCTTCGCCATCCTCGTCACAAGCATCGGCGCACTCCGCGCGGGCGACAACACAAACCTCGGCCACCAAAGGCCCCTTTAAGGCGCCAGCATGGCCTCGCTGCGTCACGTCCGCGTGTCAGGCCTGAAACGATCAGCCTTTTTTGCCCCAACGGCTCAAGCGCGAGAAGAATTTTTCGCGCCGCTCTTGGTCGGGCTCATACGGTTCGGCAGGCTCCAGGCGCGCGTCGTCGCCGGCGACGGCCGGTTCGACCGCCGCGATGGGGGGCGGCGCAACGGCTGCT
>CAZMRN010000182.1:0-5126 GCA_964568575.1 uncultured Caulobacteraceae bacterium | reverse complement strand
CATCACGCCGGGGCGGTGGTCCTGCGGCAGCGCGACGATGGCGGCGTCCGCGCCCTGGAATGCGGCGGCGAGCCCTTCGCCGGTTTCAAGCTGGGCGGGGTGGGTTGCGCCATAGGCCGTTTGCCTGGCGCTGCGCGCGACGGGGCGCACACGCCAGCCCGCGTCGCGAAAGGCGCGGGCGACGGCGCCCTGCTGCGCGCCCTCGATGCTGGTGACGGCGACGATTTTGCCTTGGGTCTGCTGGTCCATGTCTTGCTCCGGCTTGGTGAAGCGCAGAGATGAGGGACCGCCCGCGGCGTTGTAAGAACGCACAAGAAGGGAACCTGCCATGCCTCTCGACAGCGACGCCGCGCGTGCGCAGGGCTTCGAGCCCGACCATTGCCCGGTGGAGGAGACGGTCCGCGTGGTCGCGGGGCGCTGGAAGCCGCTGATCCTGTTTCATCTGCTCGACGCGCCGAAGCGCTTCAACGCGCTGCGCCGGCTGATCCCCAAGGTCACCCAACGGATGCTGACCCAGCATTTGCGCGAACTCGCCGCCGACGGCCTGATCGGGCGGGCCGTGCGCCTGACCCTGCCGCCGCAGGTCGAGTATGCGCTGACCCCGCATGGGCGGTCGCTGATCCCGGTGCTGGAGGCGATGGCGGACTGGGGTTTCGCCGCCCGCCGCCGGGCGGCGCTTGATGGGGCGCGTGAGGCCCCCTACGTTGACGGCGAGCCAGGAGCGCGCGCGCATGTCCCCGATTCATGACCAGATCCAGAAGACCATCGACGCCCATGACGTCGTCCTGTTCATGAAGGGCGTCGCCGAGCAGCCGCAATGCGGCTTCTCCCAGATGGTCGTGCGCGTGCTGGATCATCTCGGCGTCGATTTCCACGACGTGAACGTGCTCGCCGATCCCGAGCTGCGCGAAGGCGTGAAGACGTTCGCCAATTGGCCGACGATCCCGCAGCTTTACGTCAAGGGCGAGTTCATCGGCGGCTGCGACATCGTCCGGGAAATGTTCCAGGCGGGCGAATTGCAGGCGCTTTTGAAGGAAAAAGGCGTGCCCGTCGCCGCCTGAGGCGGCCGCCCGCGCCATTCGCACGCTCAGCCCGGCTTGAGGGGCCGCTGCGTCACCGACAGCGTCAAGCGCGTGACGGTTCCGTCGCGCAGAACATCGAGCGCGACCGCGCGGCCGATGGTGTCGCGCGTCAGCGCGCGGTGGATGTGATCCACGCTCGGCGTGTCGACGCCGTCGATCGCCAGCACCACGTCGCCGACGCGCACGCCGGAGCATTCCGCCGGCCCCCCGCTCACCAGCCCCGCCACGAGCACGCCGCTGTCGCTAGTCAGGTTCAGGCGGCGCACCAGCGCCTTCGACAGCGCCTGCGTCTGCCCCGCCACGCCGAACCAGCCGCGCGCGACGCGCCCGTCGCGCATCAGATCGGGAATGATGCGTTTGGCGGTGTTGATCGGCACGGCGAAGCAGATGCCCTGCGCGCCGCCGATGATCGCGACATTGACGCCGATCACGCGCGCCTGCGCATCGACGAGCGCGCCGCCGGAATTGCCGGGATTGATCGCGGCGTCGGTCTGGATGATGTCCTCGATCAGGCGCCCGCCGGCGCCGCGCAGCGTGCGCCGCACCGCGGAGACCACGCCTGCGGTGACCGTCGCCTGCAGACCGAGCGGATTGCCGATCGCGATCGCAAGTTCGCCGACGCGCAAGGCGTCTGAATCGCCGAGCGCGGCGGCGGCGTGTCCCGCGCCGTCGATCTGCAAGAGCGCGAGATCGGTGTCGGGGTCGGCGCCGACGATGCGCGCCTGCGCCACCGCGCCGTCATGCAGCACCGCTTCGATTCGCTCGGCGCCGTCAATAACGTGATGATTGGTGAGCGCGTAGCCATCCGGCGCGACGATGACGCCGGAGCCGACGCCGTCATACAAATCGCTGCGCCCGCGCTTGCCGCGCCGCACGCCGATGACCGAGGGCCCCGCGCGCTCAGCAACGGTGATGATGGTGCTCGAATAGGGGTCGCGCCCGGCGGGGGCCGAGACCGGTTTCGGCGCGCTGGATCGCGGCGCGCGCGCGTTCAATCCCAACATGGCGCATCAGATGGGGCGCAGATCGGGGTCGCGCTAGTGGCCCACGCTGCGCACGAAACACTGTGATCGCGCGCGCCCTGTGCAAAAATCTTTCCCGCCAGCGCGGCGACGGCGCGGTTACAGACAAGAAAGCCGACGCGACGCGGCCTATCTTCGGATCATGAGCACGACGCCCGACAAGCTCGCCGCCGCCCCCACCGCGCATGCCTTGCGCGGCGATTATTCGGCCATGCGCGCCGATTGGACGGTGCCGCAGCCTTATGCGCGCTATACGCCGGAGGAGCACGCGCTGTGGCGGGCCTTGTACGACCGCCAGGCGCGGCTGGCGAAGGCGTTCGCCGCGCCGATCTTTCTGCGCTCGCTCGCCGCGATGGATTGCGCCGAAGCTGTTCCCGATTTCGAAACGATCTCGGCGCGACTGCGCAAGACCACCGGCTGGGAGATCGTCGCGGTGCCGGGCCTGTTGCCTGACGATGTGTTCTTTGCGCACTTGGCGAACCGGCGATTTCCCGCAAGCTGGTGGATTCGCACGCCGGCCGAGATGGATTATCTCGTCGAGCCCGACGTGTTCCACGACGTGTTCGGCCATGCGCCGCTGCTGTTCGATCCGGTGTTCGCCGATTATTTGCAGCTCTACGGCCTCGGCGGCCCGAAGGCCATCGCGCATGACGCAACTGCGATGCTCGCGCGCCTCTATTGGTACATGGTCGAGTTCGGGCTGATCCGCACCGAGGACGGCCTCAAGGCCTATGGCGCGGGCATGCTGTCCTCGTTCGGCGAAACGCAGCATTCCGTGGATTCGCCCGCGCCGAACCGCATCGGCTTCGACCTCACGCGCGTGATGCGCACGCGCTATTGGATCGACCGCTACCAATCGACCTATTTCGTGCTCGACTCCTTCGAGCAGCTTTTCGCCGAGTGCAATGTCGATTTCACGCCCTTCTACGAGGCTTTCGCCGCAGGCGAGACCTACGCGCCAGACGCGATTGTCGAGGGCGATCGGGTGATCCAGCGCGGAACCCACGCCGCCGCCTGATGAGGCCTGCGATTGAGGGGCGCGCGTGCGCGTGTTACGCCCCGCCTTCTCGCAAAAGGCCGCCCATGACCGACCCCGCGCCGCACCGCATCAATCCGCTCGGCTGGCTGTCCAACAGCTTCGCCGCCGGCGTGGCGTTGGTGCTGCCGTTCGTGGTGACGATCTGGTTGGTGTGGACGGTGGTCAATTTCATCGACCACCGCGTGATCCCGTTTCTGCCCGACATGCTGCGCCCCTACGCCGAACGCGTTCCAGGCGCAGGGCTCGTCATCGCGCTCGCCTCGCTCACGCTCGTCGGCGCGCTGGTGGGCAATCTGGTGGGGCGGGCGCTTCTGCGCTGGGGCGAGCGGGTGATCAATCGCCTGCCGCTGGTCAATGCGGTGTATGGCGGCTCCAAGCAGGTGTTCAAACAAGTCGCGGCGCCTGAGCGCACGTCGTTTCAGGAAGCCGTGCTGATCGAGTTCCCAAGCCCCGGCCAATTCGCGATCGGCTTCGTCACCAACGAAAACACCTCCGACGTGATATCCGGCGATCCGCTGGTGGCGGTCTATGTGCCCCAGGCGCCGATCCCCACCTCGGGCTTTTTGATTTACGCGCCGCGCAAGGATTTGCGGCCGCTGTCGCTGAAGCCCGACGAAGCCCTCAAGCGCGTCATCTCGCTCGGCATCGTCAAAGCGGACGAGCCGGAGGCGCACTGATCCGCCCCTTCTCCCCTTGTGGGAGAAGGGGGATCGACGCGGCACGCGTCGAGACGGATGAGGGGTGTTTACGAAACTTTGCAAGCGATTGCGCCGACACCCCTCATCCGTCAGCTTCGCTGACACCTTCTCCCACAAGGGGAGAAGGAGGGGCGCACTAAACGATCGTAAAATCGGACGGCTTCCAGTCCGGTGCGGGATAGGACGGCGCCATATCTTCCAAGACGCCATGCACGATGGTTGCGATGATGGCGTTGCGGCGCCATTTCTTGTCGGCGGGAACGATGCGCCAGGGCGCATGCTCAGTGGAGCATTTCGCCAGCGCCGTTTCGTAGGCGCGCTCGAACTCCGCCCATTTCGCCCGATCGTCGAGATCGCCGGGATTGAACTTCCAATTCTTCTCCGGATCGTCGAGGCGCTCCTGCAGGCGCACCTTCTGCTCGTCCTTGGAGATGTGCAGCATGAATTTGAGGATCGTCGTCCCGGTCTCGGCAAGGTGCTTCTCGAAGGCGTTGATCTGGGCGTAGCGCTGCGCGATCACGGCTGGAGGCGCGAGCCCATGCACTTTGACGACGAGGACGTCCTCATAGTGCGAGCGGTTGAACACGCCGATCATGCCCTTGCGCGGCGCGGCCTGATGCACGCGCCAGAGATAATCATGCGCCAATTCCAGCTCGCTCGGCCGGCCGAAGGCGGTGACCTGCACGCCGAGCGGCCCGCACGCATTGAACACGCCGCGCACCGCGCCGTCCTTGCCGGAGGTGTCGATGCCTTGCAGCACGACGAGCAGCGCGCGCGTTTTCTCCGCCCAGAGCTTGTCCTGCAGGCGATCGATCGCGGCGGCGCATTTCGCGGCCTCCGCCTCCGCCGCCGCGCGATCGGGAAACAGATCGGCGCGCACGGCGTCGCGGCCAGCGAGCTTGGGCTTGTCGCCGGGCTTTACGCGGATCTCGTCGTCGAGGCTGCGCCAATCCATGCGCGCTCCTTCAGCGGAAAACGATCGTCTTGTTGCCGGAGATGATCACGCGCCGCTCGATGTGCCAACGCACCGCACGGGCGAGCACCTGACATTCGAGATCGCGACCGATCTCCACGAGATCGGCGGCGGATTGCTGATGCGTCACGCGCTCGACGGCCTGTTCGATGATCGGCCCCTCGTCGAGATCCGGGGTCACATAATGCGCGGTGGCCCCGATGATCTTCACGCCGCGCGCATGCGCCTGGTGATAGGGCCGCGCGCCCTTGAAGCCGGGCAGGAAGGAGTGGTGGATGTTGATGCAGCGGCCCGCAAGGTGGGCTGCCATCT
>CAZMRN010000181.1:438-5211 GCA_964568575.1 uncultured Caulobacteraceae bacterium | reverse complement strand
GAGCTTCATCGCGCTGGTCGTGCTGCAGGCGTTTCCGAACTCCGGCGACGAATACGCCTTCGTCATGCAGGCCGACACCTATCGCGCGGGCCGGTTCTGGACGCCGACGCCGCCGGCCTACGAATCCTTCATGCAGTTTCGCTATCTGGCGAAAGGCGAGGCTTGGTTCAGCCCGTATCAGGCCGGCTGGTCGGCGGTGATGACCGTGTTCGCGACGCTCGGCGTCCCGTATTGGATGGTCAATCCGCTGCTGGGCGCAGCGGCGGCGCTCGCCTTCTTTGCGCTCGCGCGGCTTTATGTCAGCGCGGCGGCCGCGGCCTTGGCGACGCTGGCGCTGATCACGTCGGCCTTCTTCCTGCTGAACTATGCGTCGTTCTTCGGGCACGGCGTCGCCGCGCTCAGCGCGATCGGGTTCGCATTTTTCGGCCGCCGCTTTCTCGAGCGCGGCGATTGGCGCGATGCGGCGCTGGCGGGCGCGTGCGTGGGCGTGCTGGGCTTCGGGCGCGCCTTCAATGCGGTGGCGATCGCTGCGCCGTTCGCGGTCGCGCTGCTGTTCTCGCCCAAGCTTTGGCGCGCGGGGATCGCGTTCGGCGTCGGCGGCGCGCCCTTCGTAGCGTTGCTCGCCTGGTTCAACGCCGGCGTTTCAGGCCTGCCGCATGTCGTGCCTGGCTCGTGGTATTCGTCGAGCGAACCGCTCGGCGCGCCCAGCGGCTTGACCATCATGAACACGGTCAATCGCTTCGTGACGCTGCAGGTCTGGACCTCGCCGCTCTTGACCCCGGCCTATGCGCTGGCGCTCGTGTGGCTGGCGCGGGCGCGCAAGCTCGATTTCACCGATTGGATCTTTCCGGTCACCGTGGCCGCGTTCCTGTTTTATGGCGGCGACGGCGGCAACCAATACGGGCCGCGCTATTATTTTGAAGCCTGGCCGTTCCTGCTGTTGAGCGTGTTCAAGGTGTTCGATGCGCTGGCGCTGCGCGCGCCGGCGAGCCGCCTGGCGCCTTGGCTTGCGGCCGCGCTGATCGCGCATCTCGGCTTTCAGATCGGCTATGTCGCGCCGCGGCTTGCGCGCGAGCATCGCATCGTAATCGAGCGGCAGGATGTCTATCGCCAAGCCGCCGAACAGGGTCTGCGCGGCGCGATCGTGTTCATTTCAGGCTATGTCGGCGTCGCGCGCGAGATGCATCCGCGCGATCTGGTGCGCAACGGACCGTTCATCGGCGAGGAAAGCGTCATCTATGCGCGCGATCTGGGGCCGGAAAAAAACGCCGCGGCGCTGCGCGCCTATCCCGGCCGCGCAGGCTACCTTTATCGCTGCGGCGCGCTCACGCCGCTGGCGCTCGCGCCGCCTTATGCGCTGGATCCGCCATGCCCGGGCACTGCGCCCGACCCTGTATGGTGATCAAACGCGCTCTCGCGTCTACGCACTGACTTAAGAGGCGAAGCGGCGTTCCAGTTCTTTGACGCCATCGGCCACAAGCCGCGATTGCGCGGCGGCGTCGAGGTTTTGCCGCAGCAGGCGCTCGGCCGCGGCGATCGCGGCGGCGGCGGCGGCGGCGCGCACGTCGGCTGCAGCCTGCGTTTCCGCCAGCGCGATGCGATCGGCGGCTTGTTGTTCGCGCCGGCGCATTGCGTCTTCGATCTGCGCGCGCGTTTCTTCGGCCACGCGCTGGGCCTGTTCCTTCGCGCTGGCGACGAGCGCTTCGGCTTCGGCCAGCGCCGCGGCCTTTTTCGCCTCATACTCCGCCAGCACCGCCGCCGCTTCTTCGCGCAGGCGGCGCGCTTCGGTGAGTTCCTTGGCGATCTCCTGCGCACGCGCATCGAGCGCGCCGGTAACCATTTTCGGCACATTGAGACGCCACAGCAGCGCGCCGAAGACGACGAGCGCGGCGAGCGCGAAGAAAGTCGCGTCGAAACTCATGCTTGCGCTCCCGTCACCTTGCCGACGATGGCGCGTGCGAGATCGTCGGCCATGGCGCCGACCTCGCCGAGCGCTTTGGCGCGCGCCTCGGCGATGCGCGCTTCGGCCGAAGCGATCTGCGCGGCGACGCGGGCTTCAGCGTCGGCCTGCGTCTGGGCGAGGCTTTTCTGCACGTCGGCGCGCATGTCGTCGACGAGCTTGCGGGCGTTGGCGCGGGCTTCGGCGGTCGCTTTCTCCATGGCGGCGCGCGCAGCGTCCGCCTGCGCGCTCGCCTGGGCGGCGGCGTCGAGATCGGCGGCCAGCGTCGCCTTGCGGCGCGCGATCACCTGACCCACGCGCGGCAAGGCCACACGCGACATCAGCCAATAGAGCACGCCGAACGCGATCGCGAACCAGATGATCTGGTGCGAGAAGAGCGTGGCGTCGAACGGCGGGAATGCGCCCGCGCCGTGCTCGCCGCCCTTCGCGGCCTCCGCCGCGTGCGCTTCGCCGATCATGGCTGGCGGCTTAGACGACGAACAGCAGCAGGAGCGCGATCAGCAGCGAGAAGATGCCGAGCGCTTCGGTCACCGCGAAGCCGAAGATCAGGTTGCCGAACTGGCCTTGCGCGGCGCTCGGATTGCGCATCGCGCCTTCCAGGAAGCTGCCGAAGATGTTGCCGACGCCGATCGCGGCGCCGAGCATGCCCAAGCAGGCCAGGCCCGCGCCGATGAATTTCGCTGCTTCCGCGTCCATGATGATGCTCCTTGAACTGGACGATTGAACTCAGTGATGGCCCGGGTGCAGGGCGTCGTTGAGATAAATGCAGGTGAGGATGGCGAACACGTAGGCCTGCAGCCCCGCCACCAGAAATTCGAGCGCATAAAGCGCCACGGTCATCGCGAAGGGCAGGATCGAACCGACGACCCCGAGCGCGCCGGCTTCCGCCATCGACGGCACGAAGCCCGCGAACACCTTAAGCAGAACGTGGCCGGCGAAAATGTTCGCCCAGAGACGAACCGAATGCGACAGCGGCCGCGAGAAGAACGAGATCACTTCGATGATGATCACGAACCACAGAATGTACCAGGGCACGCCCGACGGCGCGAACAGGCGGAAAAATCCAAGCCCGTTCTTCGCGAAGCCGACGACGATCACCGTGCCGAACACCAGAAGCGCCAGCGTCGCGGTGATGACGATCTGGCTCGTCGCGGTGAACCAATAGGGGAACATGCCGATCATGTTCGCCATGAAGATGAACATGAAGAGCGAGAACACGAAGGGGAAAAACTTCTTGACGCCTTCTTCGCCGGCGGCGTCGCGCACCATGTTCTCGATGAAGGTATAGGCGGTTTCGGCGGCGAGCTGCGCGCGGCCCGGAACCAGCGAGGCCGGCTTCATCGCGCTCACCATGAACCAGGAGGTCAGCGCTGCGCCCGCCACCATCGCCATCGACGCATACGAAAAGGACGCATCCACGCCGCCGATATCGAACGTCACGAGACGTTCGATCTGGAACTGGTGCATCGGGTCGTTCGCCACCTGGCCCTACTCCTCGTCGTCGTCCTTGATCGTCGGCGCCGCCGGATCGACCGGATTGGCGTTCGCATAGGCCTGCGCGGTCCGCACGACATTGACGACGCCGGCCGCAAACCCAAGCGTAAGGCCGATGATCAGCCCCCACGGGTCGGTGGAGAGATAATGGTCCGCCCCGAAACCGATCCCTGCGCCGACCAAAACAGCCGCGCCGAACTCCCCGCCGAACCGCATGGCCAGCGACGCGGCCGAGCGGCTTTGAGGGGAGGCGGCGTCCGAGGCGCCGGCGCGGGCTTCGTCGACGCGGCGACGCAGGCGCTCCAGGCGATCGGCGTCCGGCGGCGGATTGGGGTCGGCCATGGAACGGTCGCACGCGCGGCGAAGCTGCCCCCGTCGCGCGCGGGGCGGACCATAGAGGCGCCCCCCGAGCGCGTCAATTCCGCAACGTCCGGCGTAACTTGTGTAAAATCAGCACGTTGGCCGTTGCGGCAAGCCGCCGCGGGCGTCGGCGCAGCCTAGGGTTTTGCGATCGGCAAGCTGCGAACCCGCGCGGTCCGGCGATCCACTGAAACGATGGCGCCCGCGTGCAGGTCGCCGGCGCAGCGCGCCAAGGCGGAAAACAGCGAGTCGCCGAGCGCATCCGGGGACAGATCGCCGCCGCGAAGTTGCACGACGCTTGGGCTGGCGCCGCCGCTGGCGGCCAGGATGGCGCTGAAGTCGAGGTCATTGGTGACCAGCACGCAGCCGTTGCGATGTGCGTAGGCGAGGATGACGGGGTCGGCGGCGTTGCCGGGCCCGATCTCGGACCAGTGCGCGGCCTCAATGCCCTTCGCTTTCGCCTCCATCGCCCAGACCGGCGAAAGGTTCATGTCGAACAGAAGTTTCAAGGCGCGAGCGCGACGTCGCGTTCTTCCGCCAGAGCCGCGGCATAGCGCAGGGCCTCCAGTACGTCCTCACGCTCCAGATAGGGATAGTCGCCGAGCAGCGCCTCGATCGTGCGGCCGTCGGCGATCTGGCCAACGATCATCGACACCGTGACTCGCATGCCGCGAATGCAGGCTTTGCCGCCCATCATGTCCGGCGCATGGGTGATGCGGGGAAACTCGATCATCATGAAATCTTATGCCCCAATCGCATGTCCGTCCACCAGCGTGCCTACATCGCCGCCAACCGGCGCGCGCGGCCGAGATCGACGCTGACGAGTTGCGACACGCCCGGCTCGGCCATGGTCACGCCATAGAGGCGGTCCATGCGCGACATCGTCACCGGATTGTGCGTGATCACGATAAAGCGCGTGTCGCTGCGTTTGCGCATTTCGTCGAGCAGCGTGCTTATGG
>CAZMRN010000181.1:0-416 GCA_964568575.1 uncultured Caulobacteraceae bacterium | reverse complement strand
GTCGTCGAGCGGCGCATCGACCTCGTCGAGCACGCACAGCGGGGCGGGATTGGCCAGGAACACCGCGAAGATCAGCGCCGTGGCGGTGAGCGCCTGTTCGCCGCCGCTCATCAGCGACAGATGCGACAGCTTTTTGCCCGGCGGCTGCGCGAAAATCTCCAGCCCCGCAGCGAGGGGATCCTCGCTCTCGGTGAGGCGCAATTCCGCCGCGCCGCCTTCGAACAAAGTGGCGAACAGCGCTGCAAAATTCGCATTGACCTTGGCGAACGCCTCCAGAAGCCGCGCGCGGCCTTCGGCGTTGAGCTGGCCGATGCCGCGGCGCAGCTTCGCCACCGCCGCCTCGACGTCGGCCTTCTCGCGCGTCATTTCGTCGAGGCGCGCCTGCGCTTCGGCGAGTTCCTCTTCCGCGCGCAAAT